>JBGOUW010000562.1:0-3237 GCA_041477755.1 Binatia bacterium | reverse complement strand
GAATCGGGGCGGTTGCTTCTCGGGCGACGCCGTCGCGGGCCATACGCTGGACTGTGGTGCATTCCCTGCGGCTACGTGGAGTGGGATGAAGACATTCGCGACGCCGCGCGCCGCGAGTTCCGCGAAGAGACCGGCCTCGAAGTCGATCTCGGCGAGGTCTGCGCCGTACACTCGAACTTTCACGATCGCGCCCGTCAGACTGTCGGCGTCTGGTTCTGGGGCACGGTTCGCGGCGGGCAGCTGGCGGCGGCCGATGATCTCGATGAGGTTGCGTTCTTCGCGCTTGGTACGATGCCGCAATTGGCGTTTCCCACCGATGGGCTGGTGATTGAAACGCTGCACAACAGGTGAAGATCCCTCCGTCGCATTCGCTCCGGATGAACACGCCTCCCACCGCGGTGCTCACCTTGACTTTGCGGTGTCTTTCGGGGCAGATAATCGCCGATTGTCCCGGCACGTCCTGGCACCATCGCCACGTCGGTAGGGCAATACATCCGACACCAATCACGGTTACTTAAGGAGGCACAGAGATGGCGCGTTTGCTCGAAGGGAAGGTTGCGATCATCACCGGCGCGGGCCGCGGGATCGGTCGCGAGGAGGCGCTGATGATGGCGCAGCACGGCGCCAAGGTCGTCGTCAACGACCTCGGCGGCGGGTTCGATGGCAGCGGGGCCAGCACCGGCCCGGCGCAGGACGTGGTGAACGAGATCAAGAAGATGGGCGGCGACGCGGTAGCCAACGGCGAAAGCGTCGCCGATTTCAAAGGCGCGAAGCGCATTGTCCAATGCGCCGTTGACACCTTCGGCAAGCTCAACATCGTTGTCAACAACGCCGGCATCCTGCGCGACCGCATGATCTTCAACATGGCCGAGGAGGATTGGGATCAGGTGCTCGCCGTTCATCTCAAGGGCACCTTCAACATGAGCCGGCACGCCTGCGAGTACTGGCGCGAGGAGCACAAGAAGGGCAGCATCCTCAACGGCCGTATCATCAACACCTCGTCCGATTCCGGTCTGCTCGGCAACGTTGGCCAGACCAACTACGGCGCAGCCAAGGCCGCCGTGGCGCTGCTCGCCATCACGATGGATCGCGAAATGGCCAAGTACGGCGTCACCTGCAACGGCATCGCGCCGGTGGCGCGCACCCGTTTGACCGTCGAGGCAACGCCGTCGACCGCCGCGCTCATGGGGCAGCCAACGAAGGAAGGTGAGTTCGACGTATTCAGCCCGCGCAACATCGCGCCGCTGGTCGCCTGGCTCGCCAGCGACGACGCCAAGGACGTGCATGGCGAAGTGTTCCGCGTTGGCGGCGGCACCGTGTGGCTGATGCAGGGCTGGCACTCAGTGTCGAAGGTGCAGCAACACGCGGCGTGGGAAGCCGCCGATCTTGGCGGCAAGCTCAAGGTCGAGTTGGCCAAGGGTCTTACGCGCAAGGAGAGCACGGCCGACGTGTTCGCCGGCGGGCTCGGTTGAGATCGTGAATCGTGTTCGTGACTCGTGTCCGGGATGCTGTTGACGAGCACGAGTCACGAACAGAGCACGATATGTACCGCAACATTCTTTTCATCTGTCACGCCAACACGAGCCGCAGCATCATCGCGGAGGCGCTGCTCAAGAAGATGATCGCGGAGCGCGCCCTGCACGACCACCTGTCGGTGGAGTCGGGCGGCATCGCCGCCTACGCGCGCGACGGCGCACTGGTGTCGATGGACGCGCGCCTCGTCCTCCGTGACGAAGGCATCCACATCGCCCCAGATTCGGTCTCGACCGATCTCAAGCGCAATCGTCACATGGTCGCCGATGCCGATCTTATCCTGGCGATGACGCAGGAACAGGTTCGCATGATCCGCAGCGCCTTTCCGGAAGCCGACGGCAAAGCGGTGTTCACGCTGAAGGAGTTCGCCGGCGGTCACGGTGACATCGAAGATCCCGCCGGCCGCGATGAAGATTTCTTCGCCGCCTGCCGCGACGAGATCAAGATCTGCCTCGAGAAAGCCATGGAGCGGCTCGCGCCGCGTTGAGATCAGTCAACCTGGCGCCATCCCGTCGCGTCATTCCGTCGCGTCATTCCGTGGACGGGAAGTCCCGCGATGCGCTATCGTCGCGCATGCCCCCGGTGCTGAAGTGCGCGGTGTACCTGCCCAACTTCGGCGCGTTTGGTTCCGCCCGGACGCTCGCGCAACTGGGCACGGAGGCGGAAGCGGCGGGCTGGGACGGCTTCTTCATCTGGGATCACATCGCGCGTCCGTTCGCGATCGACATGGTCGATCCGTGGGTCGCCCTGGCGGCGATCGCACTGAGCACCACCACCATCCGCATCGGTGCGTTGGTGACGCCGCTGCCGCGCCGCCGCCCCTGGAAGCTGGCGCGCGAGACCAGTTCGATTGATCACCTGTCCGGCGGACGACTCGTCGTCGGTGTCGGCAGCGGCAGCCCCGGCGGGCGCGCGGTGGAATGGGGAAGCTTGGGCGAGGAGATGGACAGCAAAGCGCGCGGCGCAATGGTTGACGAGGGATTGGCTGTCCTCACCGGACTGTGGAGCGGCCAGCCGTTCACCTTCGACGGCGCTTACTATCGCGTGACCGGGGCGCAATTTCTTCCGCCCCCACTGCAGTCGCCGCGCATCCCGATTTGGATTGCGGGCAATTGGCCGAACCGGCCACCGATGCGCCGCGCGGCACGTTGGGACGGCGTGTTCCCGTGGTTTGGGCGTGAGGGCGAGAGCATCGGGCAGCTCAAGGCGGTCATCGATTACACTCGCTCGTACCGCGCGAGCGAACAGTCGTTCGACGTAGTCTACCCAACGGCTCCGCTCGCTCGCCATGATCGCGCTGCCGCAGCGGCGGCGCTCAATTCATTTGCCGAGGCGGGCGCGACGTGGTGGCTTGAGCGCATCGAACCCGGTTATTTCGGTGGCACATGGCAAGGCCCATGGCCATTCGAGGCGATGCGTGATCACATTCGCAGTGGTCCGCCGAGAGAGTAGAGGACGAAGACGCTATGGATGCATTCACGGACAAGGTCGCGATCATCACCGGCGGTGCCTCTGGCATCGGCCAGGCGCTCGGCGCCGCGTTGGTGCATCGCGGTGCCCGGGTCGTGCTGGCGGATGTGAACGGCGACGGCGCGCGAGCGGCGGCGGTCGCGCTCGCAGCGGGCGCCGCCACCAGCGCGACGCTGGACGTCACCGACGCGGCGAGCGTCGAGCGTCTGATCAACGAGACGGCTTCCACGCACG
>JBGOUW010000514.1:0-3615 GCA_041477755.1 Binatia bacterium | reverse complement strand
CCCACAGCGTGCGAATCAAACGTTGCGAACTCTGCTTCATCACCTCGCGCCCGGCGCCGGGGCCGGTCGGCCCTTGGCCGCGCGGTCCGCTGAGATCGGCACCGGTGCAAAATCCCTTGCCGGACCCGGTGAGCACCAGCGCACGGATGTCGCCGTTGCTGCGCGCGTCGGTGAACACCGCGATGAGTTCGTCGCGCATCTCGGCGTTGACCGCATTGCGCGCGTCAGGCCGGTTCATGGTGATCCAGGCAACTTGGTTTTCAAGCGTGAGCTGAATGGCTCTGAAGTCGGGCATGGAATCCTCCTTCCGCTCCCTCGCCCGGAGGGAGACTGTCCATCAGCGCGGCCATCGCGCTGGTTCCTACGAGATTTGCCTCTCCCCGTTGGGGCGACGCATGCGTCGCCCGCGAAGTGACATGTCCGCTGCGGAGAAACCGGAGGGCGATGCATGCATCGCCCCTACACTCAGAGACAATCGACTGCCTCTCTCCGGGAGAGGGAACGTGAATACGTTTCACGGCAGTTTCAAAATCCGCCGCGCGTTGTCGCGCAGAAACTTTCGCTTTACTTCGGGCGTCAACCCGAGGTGTTCGTCGATCTCCTTGGTCACGCGATCGAAGCCGAGCAGCGGATAATCGGTCGCGAAGCAGACCTTGTCTTGGCCGAAGGTCTTCAGAAAGTTGACGAACGCCGGCGGGTAGTGGCGCGGGGCATGCGCCGAGGTGTCGATGACGACGTTGGCGTGCTTCCACGCAATCGCGATCATCTCCTCGGTCCATGGCCAGCCAATGTGGCCGCAGATGATGCGCAGCTCGGGAAAATCGAGCGCGACCTGATCGATGTACGTCGGGCGGCCGGTTTCCGAAGGAAACAGCGGGCCGGTGTTGCCGACCTGGGTCTGAAACGCGACGTCGAGTTCGATGCACTTCGCATAGAGCGGGTAGTACACGGCGTCGGTCGGTGGTTTGCGCCACAGGAACGGCTCGATGCGCAGTACCTTGAAACCATACTTCTCGACGTGCTCTTGCAGACCGCGCACCGCCGCCATGATGTTGGTCGGGTCGGCGTGATACTCGCCGATCAAGCGCGTCGGATGCTTGAGGACCGCTTCGCGCACGTGATGCGGTTCGCCGGAGATGCACGCGATCTCGACCCCGGAACGATCCATGTCGTCGAGCATCTGCTCGACGTTGGTGCCGTTGTGGTACCAATCGAGCTTGCCGTAGCGTTTGAAGACGTTCTCCGCCTGCGCGCTGCGCTTCTCCGGCGGCGTCGGCGAAAGATACTGTGTCCATACGTCGATGATGCCGATTGATCCACTCATGATTCGTTCCTCAAAATCCTTCCCGAGAATCCTGCCCTAGCAGCGTAACCCCCTAACCCCTAACCCCCTATCCTCTTGGCAGGCCCAGAACCCGTTGCGCGATGATGTTGCGCTGCACTTCCGAGGTGCCGGCGTAGATCGTCGCGGCGCGCGACCACAACAGCTCATGCGACCAGAAGCCGTCGTCGACCGTACGCGCCGACTCTTTCAGCAGCAAGCCCGACGGACCGAGGATCTCGATGGCCGTGTCTTTCATCCGCTGATCGAGCTCGCTCCAGAACAATTTCAGAATCGAGCCTTCCGGTCCCGGCTTGCCGTCACGCAGGATCACCGACACGTTGCGATAGGCCGTGAGCCGAAGGATCTCGACCTCGATCGCAAACTGAGCGATGCGCTGGCGGACAATCGGGTCATCGGCAGCCGCGGTTCCATTGCGCCCGGTACGGCGCGCCAACTCGCCGAGTAGCTGGCGCTCGATCTGCAACCGCGTGTGCGGCGCGGCCCCGCCGCGCTCATGCGCGAGCGTGGTCATCACCACGTCCCAACCGCGGTTGATCTCGCCCACGATGTTGGCGCGCGGGACGCGCAGCTCGTCGAAGAACACTTCGTTGAACCAGGCTTCGCCGGTAATCTCGCGCAGTGGACGGATGGTGATGCCCGGACTCTTCATGTCGACCAGCAGGAACGTCAGCCCCTTGTGCTTCGGCACGGTCGGATCGGTCCGCACCACCAGGATGCACCAGTCGGCATAGTGCGCATAGCTGCACCAGATCTTCTGGCCGGTGACGATCAGCTCGTCGCCGTGCAACTCGGCGCGGGTCTTGAGCGCGGCGAGGTCGGAACCGGCGTTGGGTTCGGAGAAGCCCTGGCACCAGATCTCGTCGCCGCGCAGGATTTTGGGAAGGAAGTGCTCCTTCTGCCACGGAGCGCCCGACGCAATCAGGGTCGGCCCGACCAAGCCCAAGCCGACCGCGAGGTTGATCATGTCCGGTGCGCGCGCCAAGGCGTACTCTTCGTTGAACATGAGTTGCTCGACGATACCGGCGCCGCGACCGCCATACTCCCGCGGCCACGCGATGCCGGCCCAGTGACCGTCGGAGAGCGTGGCTTGCCACGACTTGGCGAAGGCGACCTTCTCCGCCGCGGTGGTCGGCTCGCAAAACGCGGGCGTGCCCCAAGCTACGGGCAGATGCGTGTGGAGCCATTCACGCACGTCGTTGCGGAAGCGCGCCTCGGCTTCAGTCGGTCGAAAGTCCATGGAGAACAGATCGTGAGGCGTGAATCGTGAGTTGTGAATCGTGAGTCGTGAGTCGGGCGGAGATCGATCTTCAACTATTCCTTCAGTCACGACTCACGATTCACCATTCAGCACTCACTTCCCGAAGCGTTGCAACGTATTGTAGTCGAAGAAGCTGGGGTCGTAGGGAACGCGGCGATCGTTCGGCACGTCCTTGCCCGGCGGCAGCAGTCCGCCCAAGGTTGCGCGATTCATCTTGATGTTCTCGGCGCACTGATACGCCATCGACGACGCCCACAGCCACTCGCTCGTGCCGTCGGGGCGCTTCAGCTCTTCCTTCTGATAGGCGAGCACCTGCAGCGTGTTGAGCAGTTCACCGGTCCAGCCGTACTTGCGGTTCCACGCCCCCTGATAGGTCTCCTTGTCGACGTAGAGTTGGATCTTGCCGTACAAGTAGTACTTGTCCTTGGGCACTGCTTCGATGATCCAGCTCGGGCGGCGCGCCAATGCCGCGCGGGTCGGCGCCCAGCCAACGCCCTTCCAACTCGGATCCTGGAAGCCCGCGGTTTTCGCGCCCGCCGGCCATACCGAGCGCCAGCCACCGGATGGCAGCCACACTTGGGTCGGGCGACCCTCGAAGCTGGCGGCGTCGACCAAGCGCAGCACCTCGGTTTCGCCGACCAGTTTCCACGTGAAGTCTTCCGGCTTCCCGTCGAAGAACGGCCCGTCGTCTTGGCTCATGTCGGAGCCGAGAAAGCCGTCGGAGCGATTGGCCGGACTGACCGCACGCACGCGGCGCAGCGCGGGAACGTACACCCAGTTCGAGTCGCGCTTGCTCGCTTCGCGATAGCGCCAGGTGAGCGCGGCGGTGCCGTTCAAGTCGGCGGGGCTGGTGGCGGTGGCGATGAACTGACCGGAGAGGTTGTTCGGATTGTCGATGCGGTAGCGAGCGCCTTGGCCGTCATAGTAGAGGAAATGCACGTCTTGCACCGCTTCGCGGTCGACGCGGGACGGGTTCACCCAGTTGAGCAGCACCACGTTGTGGCTGTTGCCT
>JBGOUW010000121.1:0-10871 GCA_041477755.1 Binatia bacterium | reverse complement strand
TGAATGTGACCTGTTGGCGCGAACTCGCGCTGGGAGGAAGTGGCTCGGTGTTTGGGTCCTACTTCAGCGGAGCGCCCACACAGTTCTATACGGCGACGCTGACACCAAATTCGCAGGTGGGTCTGCTTGGCGTGTTTGACACTGTTGTGACCGATAGCAACAGCAACAGCGCCACGGCTGCGATAAACATGTCGCAACTGGGTGCCGACAAGGCCTCGAATCTTCCAGCCACGGGCCCGGCTGGCCCGCCTGCGTCGATTCGGATTTCCGGGGAATAGGGCGACGAGGTGGAAATCATGGAGCGATTGCACGCAGCGGGTGATCGTTTGATGGATGAAAGGAGACGGGCAATGCGTACACGTAGGCCAGACCACTCACGAGCCGCCCTTGTTTGGTTGGGTGCGGTGGCCGTTCTCCTGGTGAGCAGCGGCGCTCGGGGCCAAATCGTCGCGTCGGACCAAGGGGCCGCGGTTCTGGTGTTTCCAAAGATACTCGTGGACACAGCTGGCACACTAACTGGTGGTGTCAGTGTCGACACCGTCGTGCAGATCCAGAATACGAGTTCAGGTATCGCGAATCTGCTTTGCTTCTGGGTTGGGGCGAACAGCTGTTGCGGCGGACCCTGCGGACTGGCGAATCCAGATCACTGTGATCCGAATAGCTCGGATCCAGATTTGAATTGCCGAGCCAGTGGGCAGCGCTGCGTAACGAGTTGGACTGCCAGTAATTTCGAAATCGACGCCAGCCCTCTGCAGCCGATCGGATTTCTCGCCAGCCGGGATGTGACCGAGCTGCCATGCAACGATTCCAGCAGTACTTGCGATGCGCAAGATGGCCAAATTCTCGGTGCGGGTGATCCCTTCATTGGGGAGTTGAAGTGCATCGAGGTTGACTCAATTACGGCGCTGGTGCCACGAGCAATAACTGGGGTCAACGATTTCACCGGCTCCGCTCGAATCTACGCGTCAACGACGGCGGATGGTGGCAGCGTCGATGTTCGCGAGTACAGCGCGATCGGAATCCAGAGTGTGGTGGAAGCGTCGTCAGGGCCGATCGGGGACGGGGTTCTGTGTTTGGGTACGAACGGAGGCACCTGCCCCACCGCGACCCATGCGTCGTGCCCCGGGACGTTGATTCTCGATCACTTCTTCGACGGGGCTGATCCATTCAATGACGGCGACTCGGTTGGAACCACGTTGACGCTGGTGCCATGTACGGAGGGCCCGGAGACACAAATTGGCCCGCCAGGCATTACCGTAGCGCAGTTGCTGATCATCAACGAATTTGAACAACGCTTTTCGTCGAATCGGCACGTGCAGTGCTTCGAGACGACCCGGTTGTCCGACATCGATAGCGTTCCGGGTGTTGATCCGGGTGATGTGACATCGATCTTTAGCGCCGGGATTCAAGGAACGCTGACGGGTCAAACACGTATCCGTGGCGTGCCGACCAACGAAGCGGGGCACGGTTTGCTCGGGATTTCGGAGGAGACCCACAGTGGTTCGCGCGGTTCGTTCTCCACCGCGGCGAATCTGCACTTTGACGGGAGCCGAGGGGCTGGATTCGGCGACACGATTACGATTCCGGCGCCGTAGTGCCGGTACTATAGTCTTGCGAGTGTAAGCAGGGCCGGGAACGCGATCGCGTTCTCGGCCCTTTTCTTTTTTGAGTGAGGACCCGCTGCGGATTTGGGCTCGAATTTCGCCAAAGGTTGCGCTACAAGAAGGCCTATGACGCTCAAGCGGATTCTGGTGGTTGAGGACAATCTGGATAATCGACGGATTCTCGTCTACCGTCTGAAGCGGATTGGCGAATTCGAGATTGTTGAGGCAAGCAACGGCCAGGAGGCGCTGCAGATCGTGGAGGCAAGCCCTCCCGACCTAATTTTCATGGATCTGAAGATGCCCGTTATGGATGGTTGGGAGGCTACACGGCGGATTCGCGCCTCGGAGCGGGGCCGAGGTATCCCTATCATTGCGCTGACAGCCCAGGCGATGGCGGGCGACGAGCAGAAGGCTTTGTCAGCAGGCTGTGATGACTACCTGGCCAAGCCAATTGTCGATCCGAGTCTGGTACGCGTGAAGTTGGAGCGGCTGTTGGCCGAGGGGCGGGCGAAGCCCGCAGGTAACTGAGGGTCCGGCGGCTCTCGTTTCGCACGATTTTGGAACAGCGAGAGGTTGGGGTGCGATCGGGGCGAAGCGTCGCCAGCCGACTCGTCGCAGCGTCCGCAATGCTGGTGCTGGTCTCGGCGGATGTTGCTAAAGGGATCGACTCGTGTCCAACGAGTGGTCCAGCGCTCGTGACGGCGGTGGTGAACGGGCTGTTCGGCGAAGGCGCCCTGTGCCCGCAACTTGATGCCAATCATGACGGCGCGCTCTCAGCAGCGGACGTGATCGCCGCACAACTGCAACCACCACCGACGCTCTCTCCGTCGCCGTCGCCCACGGCGAGCGTGACCTCAACTCCTTCGGGAAGTCCTCTGGCATCGCCGACTGAGTCGGTGACACCGACAGCGACGGAACCGCTCGCAGCTTCACCGTCGCCTCTGACGCCGACGCGTACGCCGACGAGTGTGGTGCCGACCGAGACCGACACGCCGACGTTGACGCCGACGCCAACACGGACTGCCTCGGCGACCGCAACCGCGAGCGCGTCTGCGTCAGCGTTCTTCACCGCCACCGCCACGGAGACGCCGTCCACGACAGCGAGCGCGACGCGAACCGGAACGATAGTGACGGGAACGGCGACGCGGACGTTCACCAGGACCGGTTCGCCGACCTTTACATCAACGCCGACGAAGACGCGCATCTTGACGTTCACTCCCTCGGCAACTCCCACCGCGACGGCTCCCCCTACACCAGTGCCGACGCGCACCCGGAGTCAGTCAGCAACGCCGAGTCTATCCCCGACGAGCAGTGCGACGCGTAGTTCCTCGGCCACGGCGACGATGACGGCGAGTCGCTCGGCGACATGGTCGCCGAGCGCCACCTCGACAGCGACGTTGACCGGGTCGACCACTGCGACGGTGACGAGAAGCCCAACCCCTACCAGCTCGGCGACGCGTACGGCGACAATTACGCGAACGGGCACCAACTCCCCGACGCCATCACTATCTGCGACGCCCACGCGAACGGTGACGGGCACGATCAGCCCGTCGCTCACGCCTACTGTGACGCCGACGGCTACGGCTACGCCCACCGCCAGCAACACAAACACACGAACCGAAACTCCGACGAGCACCGCGACACGCACGGCCAGCGCGACGGTGACACCCTCGATCTCGCCGACTCCAACGTCGTCGCAGACCAAGACGGTTACGGCGACACTGACGCGAACCGCAACGGCTACATTGACGCCGTCACCCACGAGCAGCGCGACCGCGACGCGGACCGCGACCGCGTCGTTGACGGTGACCATCACCGTGACGCCAACGATCACCCAGACGCCAACGCAGACGCGAACAATCACGCCGACGGCGACGCTCACCGTAACACCGTCCACCACCAGAACGCCGACGACAACGCGGACTGCCACGCCGACGCGGACGGCCACCGTGACACCCACGCGCACGCTCACGCCGATTCCAATCGGCGCCGACGTCACGTACGCCGGGGTAGCCACGCTGTCCGGCGTGCCACGCACGCCGGTCGGTACGGACACCAGCGGACACCCCGTCTATCCGGTTGTTCTCAGCCGAGGGTTCTTCCTGATCGTGGAAGCGAAGAAGGGCCCGAGTGGATCGAGCCCGGCCACCTCGGTCTTCGACTACGATCCGAACGATCCGGCGGCGCGACCGGCCTTCCAGATTGAGTCGTCGCGACCGCTGGGTGCGAATCCCAGCGCTGCGGTGTGCGATGCGGCCCAACCGAAGCTCGGTGGAGTGCCGGCGGTCAATCCGCCGAGCTTCGATATCACACAGCCGATCTCGGATGTTCTCAATGACTTGGGCTGCCGATTCAGTGCGCGCACGGTGCCAAGCGAGGCCTGCACAGGGTCCGCTGGCTCGTTCTTTTTTGTCAACAGCACGAGCAAGGTTCAGTTTTGCGCGGTGATCGGCAGTGAGCTGGCCTTTCCGAGTGGGGATACCTTGCTGACCGTGCGCGTGCGCGATCAGCTTGGGAATCCTGGCATCGCGAAGGCGTTTGTCATTCGCGCACCGTGAGGTGGCGGTGACCATCGGTTGTCCACCTGCAGGTAGAGCCTAGTGCGGAAACGACGCGGACGGCAACACCTCCTCATTCTGGCGCTGACATTCACGATCGCGACGGTTGCGCTGACGTGGCCCTTGAGCCCACAGTTGTGGGACCACGTGGTGGATGCTCGCATCTATGGTGCGTCGGGCGCGTGGTGGCGGCAGGATATCTTCCTCAACTTGTGGATCCTTTCTTGGGGCACGCACGCGTTGACCACCGCTCCGCTGCAGATGTGGAACGGCAACGTGCTGGTGCCGATGAATCAAGCCCTCGCCGGATCGGAACACATGCTGGGCTATCAGTTCCTGTTTGCGCCGCTGTACCTCCTGACCGATAACCCCGTATTTGCGACGCAGGCGCTCACGCTCTTGTCCTTCGTTTTCACCGGAGTAGCGATGGCCCTCTTGGCGCGGGAGCTCACGGGCAGTGCGATGGCGGGCTGGCTCGCGGGTTGCGTGTTAGCGTTCAGCCCATGGCGCTTCAACGAGCTGACGCGCGTGCAGTTGTTGGCGACCTTCTATCTGCCGCTCATCGTGTTGTGTTTGTCGCGCTATCTCCGATTGGGAAATCGACGATACCTGCTCGCGCTGAGTGGCCTGCTCGCGATGCAAACGTTGACGTCGTTCTATCTCGGGTACTTCGCGTTTCTGGCCATCGGATTGCTCTTGCTGCCTTCACTCCTGACGCGGGCGCTTACAACTAGACAATGGGGGGCGATTGCTGCGGCCGTGGGTTCGGCCGCAATCCTGGTGGTGCCGATGAGCTTGCCCTATCTGCGGCTGCGGGCATCGGGCGTGATCCCGAACGATCCATACGAACAGCCGATGGCCATCTTGTTTCTGCTGGCGGCGGAGCCGTGGAGTCGCTTCTTCATGCCTGGTACCGAGCTTTACCTCGGCGTCACGACGCTCGCACTCAGTGCGTTGGGGTGTCGCCGGTTGGAAATCGAGATGTGGCCCGGACGTGCGGCGCTCCTGACGCTCGCCGCGGGTGGGTACATCCTCGCGCAGGGCCCTGCATGGCCGATTGGTGCGATCATGGTTCCCCTGCCGTACCGCATCCTGGGTTGGTTCGTTCCCGGAATGAGTGCGGTGCGCTATCCGCTACGGTTCGGGATTTTGGTGACGTTGGCGGTGGCCGCGCTGGCGGCGCGCGGAAGCGTGTGCGTGATGCATCTGGTCGCGGCTCGGTTGCCTGACGTGCGTAAACTGGTTGCTGTGGGATTGTCGATCGCGATCATCTTCGAGGGGCGGAGGTTTCCTGGCGCCCACCTTCGATTGGAGATGGTCCCAGTCGGCGCAGCGGTTCCCGCTGTCTACCACTGGTTACGAATACACGGCGAAGGCGAGGTGTGTGTTGAGATTCCGGTGGGTGACGATAGTTTTCCCGGCTTTCAACGCGAGAGCCGCTACATGTATTTCAGCACCTATCATTGGCTCCCTTTGGTGAACGGGTTCACCGGCTATCCGGCGCCTGAAAGCACGGAACTGCGCACGGTGGCGAGACACCTCCCCGACCCCGGCGCGCTCACGATGCTGCGGGAGCGTGCAAAAGTGCGATGGGTGGTGGTGCATCATGCCGAACTGGATGCGGCGGCTGACCTGATATGGCAAGCGGCTGAGCCGGCGTGGCGCAAGGTCGCCGAATTCGGCGACGACCGCGTGTTTGACATTGGCCAGGGTTAGGGTGAGCGGTCCGACTCTCGAATCGGAGTGCCTCGGCTCGCCGACGAGGCGGCAGCTCAACCGGCGGCCGCGTCTTTGTCAGGCCACTTTGCGCTGATCCTCGATTGAGTCGGCGGCGACTGGATTCGGCTCGATTGCGATGCCGCGACGGCGGGCGAATTCAGTAATCGTCGCACGGGCCAGTTTGCTCGGCCGGAAGCGACGGTTCTCCCAGCGATTCACGGTTCCGACGGTGAGTCCGAGAGCGTGCGCAAACTCCTCTTGGGTCATTCCGAGACGAGCGCGCAACGTCCGAACCAAGTTGCCAATCTGATCCTCCATGTTGATCCTTCCTGGTGATTCCCTTGATCACCAACTTATGCTGAACCGATATCGAGCAAGCCATATGCCACGACGACCGCAACCTGGTGCAGCATCCGCGGCGAGGCTCAGATGCAACGCGCGTTAAAGACAGGTGACACTGGCTTGGCGCCTTTGCGCCGCCTTGCGCTTTCCTGACACCGGGAGCTGTTTGACATTCGGGCGTGCTCTGCAGCATTGGTACGAGCATGCTCACCGTTGGCGCTCACAACCTTCGAATGGCATTGGCAGCCGTAGTGGCGTGTGCGTGGCTGTTGGCGCTCACTGGCGCGCCGCCGCCCGCGGCCGGCGCTTCCCTGCCGTGGGACTCTGGGCAAGGCCGTGGTGTCGTGATGGAGGGACAGGTGTTGGCAGGACAGGGGCCCGTAAGACCGGATGAAGGGCTGAGTGATCGGCCGCTGGGCTGGTGGTACCGCCGGATCACGAATCTCCTTCGATTGGCGGTGCACGTCTGGATCGGATGGCTCGGGCGCGTCGTCGGGTTGTTAGGGGTCGCCGTTGCGGCGTCGATGCTCGATCGCAATTTGATCGCCCAATGGCGGGTACATCACTGGCGTCTGTTTCAGCGCTACGTTCCGTTTGCCGCGGCGGTCTATGTGCTCTCAGTGTTCGACCGACGCGCAGATCGCTTGGGGTTGGTCGCGTTGATCGCAGCGGTAATCTACGGGATCGTACGGCGGGACCTGATTCCCGATACCCTCAGCATCGGAATGCTGGACGATGTCATCTGCATCGGTGCGGCCTCACGGTGGTTCATGTACCGCTGTCCCGCCGAGATGATCGAGCGGCATGCGCTTAGCGTGCAGAAGTGGCGCGAACGCACTTCACGAATTCAGGCGCGACGCCGGCGGTTCGGGCGACGCGCCAAGGGTGACCATCCCTGATGGAGGCGCTTCAGCCCCCTCCCTTCGCCCGCTTCTCGGCGGCACGCTTGGGAATGGCGGCCGCTTCATCACCCTGAGGCCGGACGTCCTTGTTCTTGAGATCGATTCGCCACACCGCTTGGCGATGATGGTTGCCCTCTCGCCAGGTGAGGATCACTTCGTACTCCGGGCCGTCCTTCTGCTTGGACTCCCATGAGAACTCGCCGACAAACACGTCGACGTCGGTTCCTTGCGTGAGGAGCACCTTGGTCATGTCATCCAGCGTGAGCGTGTTGTCGGGCTTGTACTCCCGAACCGTCTTCTTGGCCTCCTCTTCGCGTTTGCTCCACGACTCGCCGAGCTGGGTGCTGATGACCCACACGAAGCCGATGCTGAACAGCGCCAAGCTGCCCCAGCCCACTACTGCGGGCCACGATCGCTCCTTCTTCTCGCCATTTCCCTGTGTTGACATCAATGCCTCCTCACCGCGCAGGATTACATCGTGCGATTCTAATCAAAACCCGCGCGCTCTCGCAATCGCGTCGCAGTACGCTACTGCCGGGGTCGAAACTGCGGCAGCGTAATCTCTGGCGTAACATCGTCGAACACGACTTCGACGGGCATTCCGATGCGCACTGCCAGCGGCGGGCAGTCGCGCAAATTCGCCGTGATCCGCAGGTTCGGTTGTTCGGCGAGCTCAATCAGCGCGACCACGAACGGAATCGCGTCCTCGAATCCGGGCGCAGACACGTAGTGGGTGACGGTGAAAGAGTGCACAGTTCCCCGACCGCTCATGCGACCCGGGTGCAAACTGCTCGCCCCGCAGCGTGGGCACTCGGCCCGCGGATAGTGGATGTAGTAGCCACAGCGATCGCAGCGCAGTATCGCGAGTTCATGGCGCCGTGCCGCCTCCCAATAGAAGCTGGTCTCGCGATCTGGCTGCGGTAGTGGCCGACGATAGCCCGACATCGCGGTGCGTGTATCGAACCCGGCTTGTGCGCGCAACTGTACGCGCGTCCAAATCTGCACTCTCGTTACAATTTCGGGCTGCTCTACCGAACCGTCGATGCGTCGAATGGCGAGCCCATGAGCCGCGGGGAACACGGCATATGGCTTGCTGCCCAGAGGCCTGGCGCAGACCCGCGTGGTCCGCCCCGGACATGGCTGAGACTCTCGAAGCGCGCCTCCAAAAGGCATTCAATGCGGAAAGCCGCCGACTGCTTCGGCGGCGTACCGAGGTCGCGTGTATTCTGACCCTATTGATCGCGCCGATCTATGCAGTCTCCGACTACTGGTTCTATCGACAACACCTTGGCGTCTTGATCACGACGCGGCTGGTCTGCGTGACGCTCACTGCCGCCATCTACGGGACGCTGCGCTGGCACTCCGTGGGAAGGACCCGTCCGGAGGGGCTTGCTACGCTATTGGGTACCGCAGTCGCGTTCATGATGGCGGGCGTCTTCGTGCTCTTAGAGGGATACGACACACCGTACTTCGCTGTGTTCGTCCTGCTCACTCTCACGCTCGTCATGGGCATCCCGTGGCGCCTACGCGAGGCCATACTCTTGTGCGGTGCCATCGTGATGACCTACCTCGTCGCCGCCTTGGTACAGGGAGACATTCTGAATGTAGGACGCTTCGTAATTCACGTGTCGTTTCTCCTCACCGCGAGTGCGGTCGCGCTCGTCGGTCTGCGTGCTGGAAGCGTCCTACGGGTGCGCGAGTTTCGCACCCGCCACGCGATGGAGCAGGCGCTTGCAGCCAAGGGCGATCTGGCCGCCGCTTTTGAGCAGCAAAGCGCGCGGCTCGCGGTGGTAAACCAGGAGATGGAGGATCTCCTCTACGTGGCCTCGCACGATTTGCGCGCACCCCTCATCAACGTGCAAGGATTCACCCGCGAGATCCAGATCGGGCTCGATGAGCTACGCCAGCAACGACCGGCGAGTCCCGAGGGCCGCGCGACGCTCGCGGAGATGGAAGAGTCGATCCAGTTTGTCATGGCTTCTGTGACGCGCATGGATAGTCTGATCGGTTCGTTATTGAACGTCTCGCGCATCGCGACGCGCACCAATCCCACCGATGCCGTGCCGCTGGGACCGATGGTGGACAAGATCATCGATTCGTTTCGCTATCAGCTCGACCAGAAGGCGATCACGATCGCACTCGGCCACCTGCCGGTGGTGGTCGGCGATCCGGGGCGGCTCAGTCAAGCGATCAGCAATCTGGTCGACAACGCGATCAAGTACATGGACGACCGACCCTTGCGCCGCATCGAGATCGGCTCCCGGAGCGAGCCTGGTACGTGCATCTGCTACGTGCGCGATACCGGGCCGGGCATCCCTGCGGCCAAGCACGACGCCGTCTTTCGACTCTTTCATCGCCTGGCCAACGGCAGCGTGTCCGGCGAGGGAATCGGCCTGACCCTGGTCCGCAAAATCATCGAGAAGCACGGCGGCCGGGTCTGGTTGGAAGCCGCACCTGAGCACGGCACGACGTTTTGGTTCACGCTGCGGCCCGCGGCTCCGCAGCCCGGCCAGGTTATGACTGACGTAGCCGCTTCCTAGCTAGACCTGGCGTGGGGTCGGGGCACCGCGGACTTCGCGGCGCCCCCGCTGCAGAGCGGGAATGGCTCGGATGCGTTCTTCGGCCAAGAGATCCCACATGATGCCGCGGGGTCGCGGGTGCAGGCTGGGTGCCGCGATGACCTGCTCAGGAGTAACCAGAAAGTCGACGGGAAGGTCATGCCCGCGCATCGGAATGCGTTCCTCGACGATCTGCAGCGGATGGATCGTAGTCAGAATCGGCGTGTACTCGCGGACCTTACCGTCCTTGCGTAACAACGCGTATTCGAGGTCGCAGTAGCCGCCGCCGCTCCCCAGGCGCGCACCTTGCCGGCTCACCGCCATCGAGCCACACACGATGAGATCCACCGGCTGCATCTCGTGTGGTGCAACCAGGCGACCGAATCGCAAGGCGCCCTTGATGCTCAACGCCCGTAGGGCGCGCACGCCGAGTCGCTCGGGATCAATCTCGACGAAGCACTTGTCACCGCGCAGATGCGGGACTGGAATATACACGATCTTGCCCTGCGCGACGGCGAGGTGGCGGATGCTGCGTTGCGGGGCGTCGCTACTGATCTTGAGTGCCTTCGCGCGCTTCCAAAGCGTCAGCTCCCCGAGCAACAGCGCGGCGCGATCGGCTCCGACAAAATTCGGCACGCGTCCCTCGACGGTGGGGAAGCGAATCGCTTCCGCCAACTTCAACCGCATCCAGACTTTGCGTCGTAAATCGTCCTTGGTCATGAGCGAGAACGCGACCAGACGAGACGACTCGCTACTACAGCCCACGGTCAAGAGTCAATGTCGACCGTCGGGTCGTCGGCTTCGTCGGGCGCTTCGGTGTCCGCATCGTCGGGCGAAAATTTCGTCGGGCGCTCCGCAAAGGCCGGCGCCGTCGCCGCGGCCAAGCGTCGTGCAACGGTGATAAAACCGGTGTGCGCCACCATGCGGTGTTCCGGCCGGACGCTGCGGGCCTTCACGTGCCAGAAGCGCTGCAGCGTCTCCATCACTTGCACCGCCCCGAAGCCGCGCGCGCGTAACGCGTCGACCCATTCTTTGATCTGCAACGCGGTGGGGACGTACCCCATCACCAGGCCGCCCGGACGCAACGCGGCCTCGATCTGCGGCAGCAGATGCCACGGCTCGGCGAGGTCGAGCACCATGCGATCGACGTCCCGTTCGCTGATGCCCGTCGACGCGTCGGCCAACTTG
>JBGOUW010000497.1:0-3739 GCA_041477755.1 Binatia bacterium | reverse complement strand
GTCGGGGACGTACAGCGGCTGCGCGTAAACGGCGCCATCGACCGAGTACCGGAACAGGCGGCCGAAATCGTTGACGTTCACGTTGTCCGGCGTGAGCATCGTCTCGACGAGGTTTTGTCCCGTGCGCGCGTTGTCGTTGTGATGCGTCAGCACGCTGACTTGGGCGTCGGCTGGCCGCGCAAGCAGCAGCAATGCCGCTAACGCGATACCGGCGTTGGCTGCACTGGAAGTGCGTGGGACGAACCCACCTTCACCTGGATTGATCTCCCGGTGCATTGCGCATCAGCCTCGGCACAGCGACCTGGGCTCAACGACGCAATCGTGACGCAAGGCCGCGTCACATAAGCGCACGCCAGCGAGCGATCTGCAAGAAAATTGACTTCACCGGCACCGGTCATTAGACTCCGGCGTCACTTCATCGGAGAGGAATCGCAGGCATGGCTTTGAAACATGTGGTGGTCGGCGTGGTGTTCGGAATGGTCGCGTTGCTGGGGGCGTCGGCGGCCCACGCGGGGTGGGTGATCGAGGAATCCAACATTGCGACCAGGCCGAAGGGCGAGCCCGGCCCGGCCGAACCGGCGACGACGCGCATCTCGCAAGGGCGCGTACGCATCACCCAGCCCAGCACCATCACCGTGCAGGACCAGGTCAAGCAGCGCTTCACCATCTTCGTGTCCGACCGCAACACCTACTGGAGCGGAACGGTGGACGAGTACGTCGCCGAGATCAACGCCGACCGCCGCGCAGCCAAGCCCGGCGCGAACCTGACGAAGAAGGAACGGAAGAAAGTCGCGGCAGCCAAGCGACCGAAAAAACCGCCGCTCGATGTGGCCAATCTTCCCAAGATCACCATCCGCAAATTCGACGAGCACGCGAAAATCGCCGGCTACGAGACCACGCTCTACCAGGTCGACAGCAACGGGAAGCGCTTCCAAGAAATCTGGATGACCGACGCGATCAACATGAAGGACGACCTCGATCCCAAGCGCTACAACGAATACCAGCTCAAGCTCTCTGCGATGATGCGCGGCGCAGCGGCGCCGAGCTTCAACGCCCTCTATCGCAGCCCCGAGTACCTCACGCTGATGCAGTCGGGCTGCCCGCTCAAGACCACCATCTATCACATCGCCGGCAGCTACACGCGCGAGGTTCGCAGCATCACCAAAGCCGACGTCAGCGACGGCGATTTCGAGCTGCCGAGCACCGCACAGCAAACCTCACTCAACGATCTGTTTGGCCCCGCGCCGGGCAAGTAGGCGGCCCTCCATGCTGGCTCCTGGAGACGCAGCCCCTGACTTCAGCGCCACGCTCGCTGACGGGCGCGTCGTCCGCTTGCGCGACTTCCGCGGCCAACGCCACGTCGTGTTGTACTTCTTTCCCAAGGCCTTCACCCCGGGGTGCACGCGCGAGACGTGCACCTTCCGCGATCAGTACGCGGATCTGCGCGAGCTGGGCGCCGAGGTCATCGGCGTGAGCCTCGACACACCGGAGAAGCAGGCCGAGTTCGCCAAAGCCCAGCGGGCCGAGTTCCCGATGATCGGAGACCCCTCCAAAGAGATCGGCCGCGCCTACGACGTCTTGCGATTGGGCGGCTGGTTGTTGGCCAAGCGCGTCACCTTCGTCATCGACAAGCAAGGGATCATTCGCAACGTGATCCACGCCGAGTTCGACGTCAATCACCACATCAACGCCGCGCGTCAAACGCTGCGCGAACTCGACGCGTGAGCAACGACGCCATTCCCATCACCATCGCTCGGCGCGATGAGTTGGCGCCCGGCGAGACCAAGAAGTTTTTCCTCGACTGCGACGGCTTCACGATTGAATGCTTCGTCATCAACCACGCGGGCGCGCTGCACGCGTGGGTCAACCGCTGCCGCCACGTGCCGATGACGATGGACTGGATCGAGAATCAGTTTCTCACCGACGATGGCCAGTACATCCAATGCGCGACCCACGGCGCCTGCTACGAACCGGCGACCGGCGAGTGTGTCGGCGGCCCGCCGCTGGGCAAGGTTCTGATTCGCGTACCGCTGGAGATCGTCGGCGACGAAGTGCGGGCCACGTGTCCGCCCGATGCGATTCCAGACGATCTGAGACGACGGCCAGGACTGTGACGGCCCTCGATACGATCGCTTCGCGATCTACTCGGGCAAACGGGTATTGGGGCAGCTTCAAGAAAAACCACCGCTTCCCCGAGTAGCCGCACTGAGTAGAAGCCGAAGGCTTCGTATCGAAGGGCGGCGTATCGAGGGGCGCGGCTATCCAGAGCCCGAGGATCACTCCGGCTCGTCGCCGAAGTGAGCGCGCACGATGCGCTCCTTGAGGTACTCGAGCGTGCCGAGGTCTTCGACGATGTCCCCGCCGGTGTCATAGAAGAAGATCTCGCCGTTCTTGTTGCGGCCCACCGCTACCAGCCACTCCAACTCATCACGATCTTCGAGCAGGTAGTTGATCGTCTGGGCGACCCCTTTGCCGGGGATGATCGTGACTTTCGGTTTGAGGGATTTCTGTTCCTTAGCCATACGGCAGCGTACCTCGCTCGCGTGAGTTCACGGCATGATGCCGGCGCGCCGACTCACACCGCGGCGACGCTACACCAGCACCGGGTCCCTATCAAGCCAGAGTTTTCAGAGTCGCAAGCACGACGGTTTCAACGTGATAGGTTTGCGGAAACAGATCGATGGGCTGCACGCGCGCGATGTGATAGCGCGCCGCCAGCGCCCGCAGATCGCGCGCCAGCGTTGCCGGATCGCAGGCGACATAGACGATGCGCGCCGGGGCGAGTTCGAGCAGCGCCGCCATCACTTCCGCCGCGCCGCTGCGCGGCGGGTCGAGCACGACGACGTCGTAGCGCTCGCCCCGGCGTAGCGCCGTGGCAACCCCGTCGGCCGCCGATGCCGAGCGGAACTCGCAGTTCGTCACCTGCAGTGCGCGGACATTCGCGATGCCGTCGTCAATCGCCAGTCCGCTCTGCTCGACGGCAACCACTCGCGCAACGCGACGGGAGATCGGGAAGCTGAGGTTGCCGGCCCCCGCGAACAACTCGAGAACACGCTGATCGGGCTCGAACGCGCCGGCATCCAGCACCGCCTGCAGCAGCAACCGATTGCCCGCGCGACTCACCTGCGTGAATGTACCGTCGCGCACGATCCAGCGCAGGCCGGGTTCCAGGTCGAGCGCGCACCGCTCGTCACCCCATGCGCGGCGGCTGCGCTTGGCGCGCAGCACCAGGCCGGCCACCCGCGGCCGAGCACGCAGGAATGCGTCACAAATCGCCTCGTCGGCGCTTGCGAGCGTCCCACGGGCCTCGCCCGCGAACACCCAGCGTTGGCCATCCGCCGCCGCGAAGATCTCGAGCCGGTTCACGGCGCTGCGCAGCTGCGCCGTCCATTCGGCCGCGACTGGAATCGCATCGTCCAGCAGCGGCTCGCCCAGCAGGCACCGCGTGACCGGCACCAGCTCGTAGGTGCCGCCGGCAAAGAAGCCGACCTGCTGGTGATCGACGCGCAGACTCAGGCGATGGCGATAGCCAAACTCCGCGGGCGCGGCGCAAATGGCCCGCCAATCGGTATGCGTCAGATCGACCGCGCGCGCGAGTTGGTCCCGAACATTCATTCCCTTCGCTCGCAGCTGCGCTGGGTAGTCGATGTGTTGCCACGGACAGCCGCCGCAGCGCGGCAGATAGGGACATGGCGGTACGCGCCGATCGGGCGACGGCTGCACGACCGCGGTCACGTCG
>JBGOUW010000088.1:0-12452 GCA_041477755.1 Binatia bacterium | reverse complement strand
TACGACATCGAGGGCGCGTGCGTCGCGCGCCAACGTGAAGAGGGCCTTTGCGTATCGACGGGCGACGCGACCGCTCATGCAGCGGTCTCCTTCACTCGGCCGAGAAACTCGCTGGTGAAGCGATCCTGGTCGTCGTTGGTGAGCTTCTCGCGCACGAGCTGCGTGGCAATTGCGGTGGCCTGTTCGGCGACGGCGTGCCGCAGGTCGGCCTCGGCGCGGCGTACCTCTTGTTCGGCGGTGCGGCGGGCGTCGTTGCGAATGGTTTCGGCGGTCTTCTTCGCGGCGGTGAGAATCTGGTCGCGTTCGCGCGCGACATCGGCCGCGGTGTCGGCGCGGATCTGTTTGATCTCAGCGTCGAGTCCGGCGAGGCGGGCCTCCCACTCGGCTTTGAGTTGTTCGGCATCTGCACGCGCCTTGGCCGCCGCCTCCAACTCGCCGACGATGCGCTGGTGACGGTTCCGGACGTAGTCGCGAATCACGGGCATGCCATAGCGGGCAACCAGCCCGCAGAAAATGAGGAAGTTGACGAGATTGAAGGCGAGTGTACCCCACGGAATACCCTCGTGCCCGTGCGCGCCGTGCTCGTGGGCTTCCTCGCTCGCCCACACCAATGCCGGTAGCAGCGCGGGTGCAAGGGCGGCGCTGACCGCGCGTAGTCTCATGCGAGACGCCTCCCGCTGACGCGTTCGGCCATGAGGGCACCGATGGTGCGCGCTTCGTTGGCAAGCGTAGCTTGCGCGCGCGTGACCTGCGCCGCGATGTCTGTGCGTAAGGTGGCGAGTTCTGCGTCGGCGGCAGCCCGTGCGCTGGTCAGCTCGCGCCGCTGCTCGTCTTGCGCCCGCTTGCGCGCCGATTCGGCTTCGACCAGGACTTGCTGGCGCACGTAGCGGAGCGAGGTGGCGTATTTTTCCTCAGCTCCGTGCGCCTGCGCGGTGAGTTGCTCGGCCTGGGCCAGCGCGCCTTGCGTACGAGCAGCGCGTTCGTCGAGTACATGCAGCACGGGTTCGAACGCCAGACGCTTCAACGCAGCTAACAGCAGCAAGAACGAAACAATCTGAATGACAAACGAGAAGTCTGGCGGAAACGTCAACATACCTTGCTCGTGTTCGGCGCTCCGGCGCGGCACACCGCGACTGCGATGCGCGGTCCGATCGACCGGCAACCGTGAGGTACCGGGGAGCTATCGGAGGAACGCGGTGATTGCAACTGCTCGCGGCGCGAGAGCTACTTGATAGCCTCCGACGACATGCGGACGGCGACAGGGCTGCGGTCTTCCTTGGAGAACAGGGCGACCTTCTTGTCGGGCTTGTCGGCCTTTGCCTCGCTACCCATCGAGCAATGACCTTCAAAGACGACGCCTTCCTGAATCACGAGACTGGGAGTGATGATGTTGCCGAGCAACTTGGCGGGCGCCTTGAGTTCGACCCGCTTGCGCGCCGTAATGTCACCACTCACCTTTCCCTTGATGATAATCGTATTGGCGACGATTTGGGCCGAGACCACCGCCGATTCGCCGACGATCACTGTCTCTTGCGCCTGCACCTCGCCGTCGACTTGTCCGTCGATGCGTACGCTGCCCTCGAAGGTCAGCTTGCCCTCCACCCGGCTGCCCTTGCCGAGGTGTGTTTGAACTTGGGCTTCGGCGGGTTCCGTTGAACTCGCTCGATCATCTAGCCGTGGGCTGGAGGACATCGTGTAGGAGTCCTCGGGGCGTTGGGCGCGGTCGTCTTTGCCGAACAGGGCCATCGCACTCTCCCATTACATCCAGGATGGAAAAAAGCGCGATTCTTGTACCACCCATCCTATGGCGTTGTCAAAAGTTTGTGGCGGCCGGCGCGGAATCCGTCAGGCGGTCCACCAAGCCGTTGAGTTCGGCGAGCGAAAAGAACTGCACCTCGATCTTTCCGCGGCCACCACGCCGGAGATGGATCTTCACCTTGGTTCCCAGGCTGCGTGCGAGTTGTTCCTCGATGGCGCGATGATCGGGATCGGCGGGCTGACGCCGTTGAGTTCGGACGAGGTGCTCGGTATCACGCACGCTAAGACGGCGACTGACGATATCGCGGGCGATGCGCAACTGCTCGGCTCCCGAACCCACGTTCACCAGGGCGCGCGCGTGACCGGCCGCTAGTTTACCACTGGCGATTAGGGCCTGCACCTCATTCGACAACTGCAGGAGCCGAAGCGTGTTGGCGACAGTGGAGCGGTCCTTCCCGACCTTATCGGACACCTGCTCTTGCGTCAGGCCGAACTCGCCGATCAGCCGCCGATACGCGCGCGCTTCCTCCAGTGGGTTGAGGTTTTCGCGTTGCAAATTCTCGATCAGGGCGAGTTCGAGCAACTCGTCGTCGCCGGCATCGCGGACCGATATGGGTACCCGCTGCAAACCCGCGCGTTGCGCAGCGCGGTAGCGGCGCTCTCCTGCGATCAGTTCGTAGCCGTCGGCGACCCTGCGCACCACCAGGGGCTGCAACACCCCTTTGCGGCGGATTGAGCAGACGAGTTCATCGAGTGCGGTCTCGTCGAACAGCTCGCGCGGTTGGAATCGATTCGGGACAATCTCAGAGAGAAGAACGTCATTTGTCTCTCCAAAACGACCACTGCGATTTATCGGTATCAATGCTCCCAAGCCTCGTCCGAGTGCCTTCCGCTCCATCCCGTCATCCTCCTTCTGCTTGTTGCAATGATGGCTTCGCGACGCGGCTTTCGAGTTCGCGCGCGAGTTCTTCGTACGCCTCAGCTCCGCGCGATTCCGGATCATAGACGACGGCCGGCAATCCATGGCTAGGTGCTTCGCTCAGTCGCACGTTGCGAGGAATCACCGTCGTGAGGGTCTTGCCAGGAAAGTGGGACCGCACTTCGTGCGCGACTTGGTGGCTTAGGCTATTGCGGGTATCGAACATCGTCAACACCAAGCCCTCGATTTGCAGCCGGGGATTGAGGCGTTGGCGAATCAGCTCGACAGTTTCGGTCAACGCAGTGAGCCCCTCGAGCGCGTAGTACTCGCACTGTAGCGGGACCAAGACGCTGTCGGCCGCGGTCATCGCGTTGACTGTCAGCAAGCCGAGCGATGGTGGGCAGTCGATGATGATGTACGCATAAGAGTCGCGTACGGTCCTCAGCGCTTCGGTGAGACGGAATTCGCGCGCGAGTAACGGGACCAACTCAATTTCCGCGCCGATCAGTTCGCGATTCGCCGGCAAGATCCAGAGGGAGTCGACCGCTGACGGGCGGATCACATCAGCAGCAGGCTGCCCGCTGATCAACACATCGTAGACGGTCTCGCTGAGCTCAGATGGCCGGAGTCCGACACCGCTTGTTGCGCTCGCTTGCGGGTCGATGTCGATCAGGAGAGTAGGATGCTTGGAGAGCGCCAAACTGGCGGAGAGATTCACCGCCGTCGTGGTTTTCCCAACGCCACCCTTCTGGTTTGCGATACAGATGATTCGCCCCACCACCACCGCCCGCGATAGGCAGCTCGTACCACACCCCCCAAGTGATGGGAAGCTGTTTCACGTGGAACGCTGCCGGCGCAGCAATACGAGCACTCTCTGCTCGCCAGATTCGAGGCCGTAAAGCTTCGTCGATTCGATGGAGAAGCCGCATGCGTCAAGTTTGAATGCAGCCAGTTCAGTCTCGATGGTCGGACCTTTCATCGCGACTACTAGTCCGCCCAGAACAACGAGGTTTCGAGCGCGATCGAGCAGCTCCACCAATGGCCAGACGGCACGCGAGACAACGGCGTCGGCTTCGATGACCGCCTCTTCGGCCCGTGCCTCGACAATGTCGACATTCTTTAGTGCCAACGTGCGCACAACCTCGCGAAGAAAGTTGGCCTTGCGACGATTGGGCTCAACGAGTGTGAGCTGCGCGTCGCTCAAGGCGATCGCGATCGGAATGCCGGGGAATCCTGCGCCGCTGCCGATGTCGGCGATCCGCCGGCATTTGGCGACGTGCCCGACGACGGCGAACGAATCGGCGATATGCTTGCGGACGATGTCGGCACGGGTCTGCCGCTGCGAAACCAGGCGGGCGAAGGCGCGCCACCGGAGCAGTAGACCGAGGTAGCTCTCCAGCGCCTCGACTTGATGGTCCGAGAGCTCAAGCGCGAATCGTTGGGCCGTCAGCCGTAACTGCGCGCGCTCCCCG
Organism: Binatia bacterium; assembly: GCA_041477755.1. Classification (GTDB taxonomy): domain Bacteria; phylum Desulfobacterota; class Binatia; order HRBIN30; family JACQVA1; genus JACOST01. Next base: position 8,303 of record JBGOUW010000088.1, on the reverse strand, counting down.
CTTGGCACAGACATCAGCTGTGGCTGCGCCGCTTGAGATGCACTGCCAGCAGGGCTACCGCAGCTGGAGTGACCCCGACGATGCGAGCGGCTTGACCAAGCGTGCGCGGGGCGATCGCTACCAGTTTCTCGCGGACCTCACGCGACAGCCCTTCCAAGGCGGCGAAGTCAAGGTCACTCGGGATGCGTGCCTCTTCCATGCGTTGATGGCGACGCACCGTTTCTTCCTGGCGATCAATGTAGCCCTGGTACTTTATGGAGACTTCGACCTGTGCGGCGGCATCGGCTGGGAGTGCACTCGGCGGGCCTATCTGCACAATGTCTTCGTAGCGGATCTCCGGCCGCCGGAGAATCTGCGCCAGCGACGTAGGGCTACGTAGCGGCGAGGTATGTAACGCTGCGAGTCGGCCGTTGATTTCCGGTGTCGGAGTGAGCATGGCGGCTTCGAGCCGCTCCAACTCGGCTTCGACGCGTCGCAGCTTGTCGCCCGTGCGGGCATAGTCGCGCTCAGAGACCGCGCCAATTTGGCGGCCGATTCCGGCGAGCCGCATGTCGGCGTTGTCCTCACGCAGCAACAGACGATGTTCAGCGCGCGAGGTAAACATTCGATAGGGCTCGCCGGCAATGCCTTTGGTTACCAGATCGTCGATCAACACCCCGATGTACGCCTGCGCGCGGCCGAGAATCAGCGGTGGCTCGCCACGCAGGCTAAGGGTCGCATTGATTCCGGCCATAAGTCCCTGAGCGCCGGCCTCTTCGTAGCCAGTTGTCCCGTTGATCTGTCCAGCATGGTACAGGCCGCGAATCAGCTTGGTCTCCAGTGAGGGCTGGATCTGAGTCGGATCGACGTAATCGTACTCGATTGCATAGCCGGGGCGCATGATGCGCGCCTCTTCTAGACCAGGGATCGAGTGGACCATCGCTGTCTGCACGCCGAGCGGTAACGAGGTCGACAGGCCGTTCGGGTAGATCTCGACCGTATCGCGACCTTCGGGTTCGAGGAAAATCTGATGGCGCTCCTTGTCGGCGAAGCGAACCACCTTGTCCTCGATCGACGGACAGTAGCGTGGGCCGCGGCTCTGAATGCGTCCCGAGTACATCGGCGACTGATCAAGTCCTGAACGAATGATGTCGTGCGTGCGCGCATTCGTGTACGTGATGTGGCAGGGAATCTGGCCCTGCGTGATTCGCTCGGTGCCGAATGAAAACGGCAGCGGGGGATCGTCACCGTGCTGGACTTCGAGGGCGGCGAAATCGATCGTACGCGCATCCAGTCGCGGACAGGTCCCGGTCTTGAGGCGGCCGACGCGGAAGCCGAATTCGGCCAGTTGCCCGCTGAGGCCGACCGCGGCCGCGTCGCCGGCACGGCCTCCGGAGTAGTTCTTCAATCCGACATGGATCAAGCCGTTGAGGAACGTGCCGGTGGTGAGGATCACTCGGCGGCCGGCAATCTCTTCACCCATTTGGGTTGCGATGCCGTACACTGCGCCATCGTCCAATAGCAGCTGACTCACGCTGCCTTGATAGATGGTGAGCCGTTCGGTGCGTTCCAGCCGTGCCTTCATGCGCTGGCGATAGGCCGCCTTGTCCGCTTGCGCGCGCGAGGCCCGCACCGCAGGTCCCTTGCGAGTGTTGAGTTGGCGGAACTGAATCCCGGTCTCGTCGATCGCGCGCGCCATTTCACCACCGAGCGCGTCGATCTCCTTGGTGAGGTGCCCTTTGCCGATGCCGCCGATCGCCGGATTGCACGACATCTGCCCGATGTGGTCGAGGTTGAGCGTGATCATCAGCGTATCGCAGCCCATCCGCGTGGCGGCGAGTGCGGCTTCGATGCCGGCATGGCCGGCGCCGACTACGATCACGTCGAACGGTTTTGAGAACGAGCCCATGTGCGGTTCCTGCGCGCCGCGCGTTTCACGTGAAACACCTACTTGCCGAGGCAGAACTCGGCGAAGATGCGGTCTAGTACATCTTCCGAGGTGATCGCGCCAGTGATCGTGGCGATGTGATCAGTGGCGGCCTGCACATCGATCGCGACCAGATCGGGTGGCGCCTCTGCCCGGATGCTGCCGAGTGCAAGCCGCAGGCTGTCTGCGGCCTTCGTGAGCGCGTCGAAATGCCTCCCTAGTATCACCGTCGGCTGATCCGCAAACGGCTCGCGATCATCTTCGACTATCTGGAACACGGCTCGCCGTAGATCGTCCAAGCCCTCGCTCTGAAGCGCCGACAGCCGCACGAGAGGGACCTTGCCGAGCCGGCTGGTGACATCGGCTGCACTCAGGATGCTTGGGAGGTCGCTCTTGTTGAGTGCCGCGATGACTCGACGGTCCTTCAGCAGCGCGACCATAGCTTCGTCCAGATCGTCGAACGGACATGAGGTATCAAAGACAGCGATCACCACATCAGCTGCGACGATCTTGGTACGCGCTCGCTCAACGCCGATTTCTTCGACCGGATCGCCGGCATCGCGCAAGCCGGCGGTATCACTCAGCCGCACCGGTATCCCGCCGAAGTCGACACTTTCCTCAACGATGTCACGCGTGGTGCCGGGAATGGCGGTGACGATCGCGCGTTCCTGATTCAGCAACGCGTTGAGCAGGCTGGATTTGCCGACATTGGGCTTGCCGGCGATGACGACCTGCAGGCCGTCGCGCACCAATTGGCCGTGGCGGTATGAGGCCAGCAGCGCGAGCAGATTGGTCTGCGCAGCTTCGATCATGTTAGACAACTCCACCTGGTCGATCACGACGTCGTCTTCGCTGAAATCGATCTGTACTTCGAGTAAGGCACGAACTTGAATCAAGCTCTCGCGGATGTCGCTCAGCGAGTGAGAGAGGCGGCCGAGTAGTTGATTCGCCGCCATCGTTGCGCCTTCATCGGTACGCGCGCGGATCAGCTCGATGACCGCCTCGGCTTGCGCCAGATCAATCCGGCCGTTGAGGAACGCGCGACGCGTAAACTCGCCGGGCTCAGCGAGCCGTGCTCCAAGCGCCAATGCCGTTGCTAGTACGCGTCGCAGCACCACCGGGCTGCCATGGCAGTGCAACTCGAGTACGTCCTCGCCGGTGTAACTGTGCGGGGCACGCATCAGTGCGGCGAGCCCGTCGTCTAGCGTGCGCCCATGCAAATCGCGCACGGCGCCGTGATAGAGCCGGTGCGACGCCCAATCGTTGCCAGCAGGGCCCTGAAACATGGCCGTTGCTATCTGGAACGCGTCAGGCCCACTGATGCGCACGATACCAATGCCGCCCACACCCGGCGGAGTGGCAAGCGCGGCGATAGTATCAGCGGCGTACATCTCGTTGACGGAGACGCCGGCGGGAGCCGGCGTCAGCGGTTGCTGCCGCTTGGGTTCGTACGCGGCGGTCGCCCGCGGTCGTGCGCACCGTCGGGAATGATCAGCAGATCGCGATAGTACCCGTCGCCCGAGCTACGCGTCGTCAATCCCGGCTGGTTCTGGAGTGCGAGATGGACGATGCGCCGCTCGCGCGGGCTCAACGATTCGATGGTGAGCGATCTACGCTTTATCTTCGCCTGTTCGGCGAGGCGGTTGGCCATCGCCTCCAAGCTCTCGCGCCGGCGCACCCGGTAGTCCTCGCAGTCGACGACGATGCGTCCCACGCCGTCTTCCTGCTTGGAGAGTGCGCGGTGCAGAAAGTACTCGAAGGCATCGAGCGTCTGGCCGTGCCGCCCGATCAATACGCCCGTGCTGTCGCCGACGATCGCCAGATGGATCATGCCGTCGTCTTCCGCGGCGTTGACGGCGACGGTGAACCCCATACGGTTCAGGATGTCTTGCAGCAACCCCCGGGCGCGCGACAGCAATTCGGGATCGATGGCTGAGGGGGCTGCCTCCGCACGGCGAGCGGCCGCGCGAGGAGCGGGCAGTGGCTCCTCCTCGATGCTGATCGGCGCGCGCAGGGCCACTCGCACCTTGGCTTTGCGACCGCCGATGCCCAGCAAGCCTTTTGTCGGGCTGGAAAGAATGTCGATAGCGACTTGATCGCGGGCGACGCCAAGTTGCTGCAGCGCCTTGTCGATCGCCTCGTCGATGCTGCTCCCCTCGACCTCCACGTGGCCCATGGACGCTCCTATTCGGATCGGCGCTCGGGACGATTGATCACGTATTGTTGCCCGATGGTCAAGAGGTTGTTCACCAACCAGTACAACGTCAGGCCGGCAGGAAAGCTAACGAACATGAAGGTGAACATGAGCGGCATAATCATCATGACCCGCTGCTGCTGGGGGTCGCCGGTGCTCGGCGTCATCCATTGTTGCAGGAACATACTACCGCCCATCAAGAGCGTGAGCACGGGGATTCCGGGCGGTGACACGAACGGGATGACCAGCGAGCCCAGGCGATCGGGCGCGGAAAGATCGGTGATCCACAGAAAGAACGGCGCGTGTCGCAACTCAACCGCGTGCGAGAGGGCCGCGTAGAGGCCCAAAAACACCGGCATCTGCAGCACCATCGGCAGGCAGCCGCCAAGCGGGTTGACCTTGTGGCGCCGGTACAACTCCATAACCTCCTTGTTCATCTCCTCTGGCGTGTCCTTGTAGCGCTCGCGGATCTTCGCCATTTGTGGCTGCAACTTCTGCATCGCCTTCATCGACTTGAAGCTGCGCTGAGTGAGCGGGATGAACAGGATCTTGATAGTCACGGTGAGAAGGATGATGTCGACGCCGTAGTTGCCGGTGACGCGGTGGGAGAGCTTGATCGCCAACAAGAGCGGACCGGCGATGAACCAAAACCAGCCCAGATCGACCGCGCGATCGAGTTCGTGGCCGACTTTTTCGAGGGTGTTGAAGTCCTTCGGTCCGACATACACGTCCATGTGAGTGGCGACTCGGGCTTCCGCGCGCGGCATGAGCACCATGGTTTCCACGCTGCGATCGCGTTGCTTGAGCCACGCCCGCGCCGGTGCCGGATCACCCGGCACCATCATCGCCATGAAGTAGCGCCCGTCGTAGCCGGCCCAGTAGAGGTTCTTCTCGATGACTTTGCCGGCGGCCAGCGCGTCGAACTTCTCGTGCAACAGTTTCTTGTCTTGCAGCAGTGAGATCTGGTCGAACAGCTGTTCAACGCCCGGAAGTGGCGCCGCCTCGATCCCCTTGTGCCAGGCGACGCCGATTTCACTGAACGCCGCGCCGCCGTCGACCGTGATGTCGAGTCCGACGAGGTACGAATCGTCATGGAAGCTGAAGGTCTTGGTGATGGTGGTGTCGGCGGCGGCGGCGGTCAGCGTCAACGCGCCCTCGCCGCCGTCGTGGAGGACAACCGCATCGCGATCGCCGTGATACGTCAGCGCCGCGTCGTTGAGCGACTCCTTCGCCCCACGGAGCTGCACCGCAAGCGGGTACTCGCCGCCAGTGACCCGTACCATTTCGAGCGGGGGAGAGTCCGGTGCGAGTCCGGTGCGCTGCTGTTTCAGTTGGAAGCTGGTCAGGCGCGCCCCCGTGGTGGTGACGGTGGCGTGGTAGAGCTCGGTGTCGATCTCGATCGGGTGATCGTTGACGATCGGTAGCGGCGCGGGTGCCGCCGCCTCGGCCTCGATTGCCGGGGGCACGTTCTCGGCGCGTGGCGCAACGATCGGTGGCTCGCCAGGCACATCTAGCACCGCTGGCTGCGGTGGGTAGAGACGCTTGAGCACTACTTCCTGATAGAAGACAAGTATTGCAATCGAGATGACGACTGCGATGAATGCACGCCGTTCCATCACCTAAGGCACCGGATCCCACCCGCCAGGGTGCCAAGGATGGCAGCGGGTAACGCGCCGCATGCTGAGCCAAACACCGCGCCAGAAGCCGTGCCGATCGATGGCGTCGTGCGCGTACGCCGAGCAAGATGGAGCGAAGCGGCAGTGTTGACCCAATAGCGGAGAGATAGACATTCGGTAAACTTGAATCACTCCAACGATGAGCGTGCGTGCGAACGGGTGGCGCTGGCCGCGCGTCGTCAGAGACTGAACAGTGATCATGATGCGTGTCCGGCTTTCGTCAGCTCGGCGGCGATCTCCGCGGCGCTCAGGGTGGCTGCGCTCGGCCGGGCGATCACGACAAAGTCTCGTGCCGGTACGAGCTGCAGCCGCTGGCGCCGGAACCATTCGCGCACCCGACGCTTCACTCGATTGCGAATCACCGCGCCTCCGACCTTGCGGCTGACGGTAAGGCCCAGCCGGCTGACGCCGTCCGCCCGCCCACGCCACAGGACAATGAAGTGCGGTGTGCTCCGGCGGCGACCGTCGCGTTGCAACCAGACATACTCTCGTCGATGGCGGACGCGCCAGCGTCGCGGCAACCGCTGCCGCGTGGCCGGCGTGGCCGGACTCAGCGCGGCTGCTTCGGCGGGATGCTGACGGTCAGACGCTTGCGGCCCTTGGCCCGCCGGCGCTTGATCACGGCGCGGCCGCCCGCTGTCGCCATGCGGGTGAGAAACCCGTGGGTTCGCTTGCGTCGGATATTGCTGGGTTGATAGGTGCGCTTCATTGGTTCCCCCGCGGCCCGGGGCTTTCGTACTCATCGTCCGCGACCGCTGCTGGTGTTGTGCCCCTGGCGGAAAGGCGCATTAACACCACACCGCGCCCGCCAAGTCAATTTGGAGGCGCGCAGCGTGGTGACGGGAGTTGAGCTGCAACTTATGATGCCGCCGGTGCCTCCACGGCCGGTGCCGCGGCTTCGGCTTTCTTCTTGGTGAACTGCGCTTCGAAGTGGGCCTGACACAGGCCCCGCCGAGTAATCGCCTTGCGGCAGTTCTCGGCGTGGCAGATCTTGTAGCGCGGCTTGCCCATTTTGCCCTTGCGCCACCGGCTGTAGTGCCGCTCGCAGTAGCCTTTGGCTTTCACGTCCTTGCCGCAATCGGCGGCCTTGCAGGTCCCTTTGTTTCCCATTCGCGTTGCGTCCTTTCCTCAGATCAGTTCCAGAACTCGGGCCGCGCTTGGCGGCTCATCAGATCGCCCACTACCTGGCGAGCGGGCTTGTCCTCGTGCAGCAATTGGCGGATCTGCTCGGCGATCGGCAGCTCGACGCCCGCGCGGCGCGCCAACTCGCACACAGTCGCACTGTTCTTTACACCTTCGGCCACCATCTTCATATCGGCCAGGATGTCGCGCAGCTTCTCGCCGCGCCCGAGGCGCAGACCGACGGTGCGGTTGCGGCTCAGGTCGCCGGTGCAGGTCAGCACCAGATCGCCCACGCCCGACAGCCCCGACACCGTGCGTGGATCGCCGCCGAGCTTCTGCACCAACCGTGCGATCTCCGCGACGCCACGCGTGATCAGCGCCGCGCGCGTGCTGCTGCCAAACCCCAACCCGTCGCTGACGCCGGCGGCAATCGCAATCACGTTCTTCACCGTGCCGCCGATCTCGACACCGACCAGATCGCTGCTCGCGTAGACCCGAAACGTCGGCGCGAGGAAGATATTCTGCAGCCGCTCGGCTACCGCCATATCGGCGGCCGCCAGCGTCACCGCAGTCGGCATGCCCGCCGCTACCTCGCGTGCGAAACTCGGCCCCGACAGCGACGCCACCTGGCCCGCGCGCGTTTGGCCGATGACGTCGACCAGCACCTCCGACATGCGCTTGAGGGTAGCTTGCTCGATCCCTTTCGAGGCGCTCACCAGCAGCGCGTCCTGCTCAACGAAGGGCGCTGCTGCGGCGAGGACTTCTCGGGTCGCATGCGACGGCACGACGGAGAGGACCACCGGCGCATCCGCGACCGTGTCACGCAGCGAGGTGGTAGTGTGCACGTTATCAGGCAACCGGAAGCCGGGCAGATAGGTCGTGTTCTCATGCGCCGCAGCGGTGGCGCGTTCGACCTCGGGGTTGTGGAACCAGAGCGTGACCTCGTGCTCCAACTCGGCGAGCAGTTTGGCCAAGGCGGTGCCCCAACTGCCGCCGCCGACAACTCCGATGCGCATATGCGCGCCGAATACGGCATTTGCCGCGGTGGCGCAAGGAGATGCTGAATCGTCCTGGTGAGTCGTGAGTGATCGAACCGGCGGACTAGAGCGGTAGCGGCGAGACACCGAACAGCCAGCGGTGACTCAGCAGTAGGATCACGTACAGGGCGACGCCAAGTGCGATGCGCCACCAACCCAGTTCAGCGAGCCGGAAGGTGTTGCGTCCTTGCGCGATGGCGGCAAACGGAACGTTGGACGTCATCGCCGCGAAGCGATTCCAACGCTCGCCGAAGGCCCGCCGTCGCTTCGCGTCGATCGACAGCGGCCCGACCAGTGCCAGCAGCAAGATCGAACCGAACAGGACCGCGCCGGCAGCGTCGCCGTTGAGCACGAAGTGCATCGCCGCC
>JBGOUW010000641.1:0-2700 GCA_041477755.1 Binatia bacterium | reverse complement strand
GGATCGTCAGCCGAGACCGTGGCCAGGGCTTCGTCGAGACCGCGCCACGGTCCCGATCCGGCGCCGGCGACCAACACCGCAGCCCGCAATTGTGAGTCGCTCCGCAACGCCGCATCCAACTGCTCGGCATAGCGCGGCTCGACGACGATGAGTTGGCAGTCGGCGTAGGCGATGTCGCGTGCGAGGAACTCGCCGGTACGGGTGGGGTTGAGGCCGATGAGCGCCGCGCCCGCGAGCGCGCAGCCGCTCTGGGTGAAGACGAACTCCGGCAAATTGTCCATCAGCACGCCGACGTGGAACGGCCGAGTCGCATCGCGTTGGCGTAGGAACAGATTGGCGTACCGGCAGGCTTCGCGAAAGGTCTCGACGAATGTCCAGCGCGCGTCGTCACAGCGCAGAAATACGCGGTCCGCGCTGTCGACGGCGCGGGCGCGCAGCGCGGCGCCCATCGTCGGGGATGGCGAGGCGCTTGGGAGTGGGGCGGTGTTCGAGTCCATTCGTGAGTTCCCTCTCCCTCTGGGAGAGGGTCAGGGTGAGGGCGACTCAACGAACCGTCACTGCTCTGCTGCCCTCACCCCATCCCTCTCCCATGGGGAGAGGGCGCGGAGGTGAACAAGTGTTAGTCGAATACCAGCCCGGCGCGCGTAGTGTCAACGGTGACGGCTCGGTGACTCTTGCCGGCCGAGCTTGCCGGCTTCGAACAGGCGGCGGTCGATGCGGCCGAGATCTCGACGCATCGCTGGGCTGAGCAGGTCGAAGTGCCGAATGTCGTGCAGGTAGCTCGGCACATCCCACAAGTCTTCTTCGGTGGTCATCCACTCCAGGGCATCAAAGCGCGACAGGTCCACCGCGAGCGAGTAGCGGCGCAGCGTCTTCTCGCGCCGGAGATTGAAATACGATTCGAAGTACGAGAGCGCGAGTTCGCGCAAGCTGCGGAAGACCGGTTCGCGGAAGCGGAGGCCGGAGTAGTTGGAGAATGCGATGGCTCCCCAACCAGCGTTGCGTCGGAAGACGGCGACGACGTGGTCGTCGTCCTGTTCGGCTTCGAGATCCATGATCAGCGGCCGATGCCCTCGCAGCCGGAGCGCCGCCGCCGCGAACATAGCCCCGTCCATGCACTGCGCCTTCCGCTCACGCAGCACGCGGCGCGGCGAGCGGCAGCCGATCCCTTTCACGTCGTAGTCGATCTCGTCGAGGTACTCTTGGATGCGCCACTCCGGCTGCAACCGCGCGAGGTATGCCGCCTCGCGCGGGGTGAAGCCGAAGGTAGTGCCGTTGAGCTGAGGTGTTCGCCGCATCGCACTATGCAATGACGCCGCTTGCCCGCAGCGTCGCAAGGTGATGCTCGTCGTAGCCCACCTCACGCAGCACTTCGTCAGTGTGCTCGCCGAGACGTGGTGGGTGACGGTGCAGGGTTGGGGGCGTATCGTTCAGGCGAACCGGATTGCGGAGGTAGCGGATCGTTCCGGCCTCGGCGTGCTCGGCTTCGAAGACGGTGCGATTGGCGGCCACCTGCGGGTCGGCGAGGAATTCGCGTATGCCGTTAGCCGGCGCCAGCGGCGCACCGAAGCGGCGCGCCCGTTCGACCACCGTCGCGGTCGGCAGCTGGCGCAGTGCGGTTTCGATCTGGGGGATCAGGTCGACGCCGTTGACAATGCGCAGCATCAAGTTGGCGTACCGTTCGTCGCCGACTAGATCCTCGCGTTCGAGGACGCGGCAGATTGCGTGGAACTGCGAGTCCTCGATGATCATCATCACCACATGGCCGTCGGCAGTCGCCCAGGTGCGATGAATGTCGGTCAGGTTCGGTAGGTGCTTCCACTCGTCGGTCGGCAGGAAGGTCTCGCGTGTGAGTGCTTCGGGCAGCACGAAAGCGGCGAACGCGTCGAGCATGGCCAGGTCAACGAGCTGGCCGCGTCCGCCCGTGCGCTCGCGCGCGAGCAAGGCGGCAAGCACGCCATAGGTGGCGGTGAGCGCGGTCGACTTGTCGGCGATCATACTTTTGACCAGTTCCGGACCGCGAGCCGCTCCTTGCACCGGCATGAAGCCGGTCAGTCCCTGGATCACCGTGTCGTACGCCGGATGGTCGGCATACGGGCCGTTCGGTCCGAAGCCGCTGATGGCGAGGTAGACCAGCTTGGGATTGCGTGCGCTCAGAGTGGGGTAGTCGATGCCCAGCCGCGCGGCGACCTGCGGACGAAAATTCTGCACGACGACGTCGGCGCCGCTGGCGAGTCGCTGCGCGATGGCTTGTCCGTCGGTGTGCTTCAAGTCGATCACGACGCTGCGCTTGTTGCGGTTGAAGTGCGTGAACATCGCGCTCAGACCGCCCTTGAATGGCGGCCCCATCATACGCGTGCTGTCGCCGCGTGGGGCTTCGATCTTGATCACCTCGGCGCCGAGATCGCCGAGGATCATCGTGCACATCGGCCCGGAGAAGATGGTGGAGAAGTCGAGCACGGTCAGGCCGGCGCACGGGCCTGCGCGTGTGCCGTTGAGCTGAACGTTCATGCGTCGCGTTTATCAGATTCAGGCGAGCCGACGCTAGACAAAACTCGAAAGTCAAAACGCAAAACTCAGGTGCGCTCCTTGACTTTGCCCAGTGGACTTTGGACTGTGGATCACGATGCTCTACCTCCACGAAGTCATCGACATCCTTGGCGACGGGCAGCAGGCGTACCTCGACACGGTGGGCGAGCG
>JBGOUW010000603.1:0-2933 GCA_041477755.1 Binatia bacterium | reverse complement strand
TCTGGGAGAGGGCAGGGGTGAGGGCCAAACCAGTAACGGTGGTGCGTGACGGCCCTCACCCTAACCCTCTCCCCGAGGGAGAGGGAACCTCAGACTGATCTGGCCCGCGCTCTCGCGGGCGCCAGCGTTGCGCGTGCGGTGTAGTTGCAGCGTCCCAGCCGAACACAGTAAAGCACTTCGGTATGAGCAGCGACGACAGTTTGGGCCGCGCGATCTCTCCTGATCGATTTGGTGGACGGGTCGCGGCGGTGACCGGTGCGGCCAGCGGCATCGGCCGTGCGACCGCAATTCGTTTGGCGCGGGAAGGCGCCAAGGTCGCGGTGATCGATCGCAACCGCGAGGGCGCTGACGCGGTCGTCGTTGAGATCGTGCAGCATGACTCCACCGCGCGTGCGTACGGTTGCGACATTGCGCAGAGCGCTGAGGTGACGACCGTAGCCGGCGCGATCGTGCGCGAGTTGGGCCCGATCGACATTCTCGCCAATGTTGCTGGCATCGGCGACACCGCGGGGCTCGAAGGCATCGAGCAACTCGACAACGTGCGCTGGGATCTGGTGATGGCGGTGAACATCAACGGCGCCTTCTACTGGTGCCGCGCCGTGCTGCCCGGCATGTCCGCCCGCGGCCGTGGCGCGATCGTCACCGTGTCTTCGCTCGCCGGCCGCTCGAAGAGCGCCAACGGCGGGCTCGCCTACACCACCAGCAAAGCCGCGCTGCTCGGCATGACGCGACACCTCGCCTTCGACTACGGCCCGCGCGGCGTGCGGGTGAACGCGATCTGTCCCGGCGGTGTCGACACGCCGATGATCCGCGCCGGCGGCGTCGGGGCGGCGCGCTCGGACGCCGAAGCCGAGGCCCGCCGGACGCGCATCGCCGCCTACAACTACTTCATGCCGATCAAGCGCCTGTCGACGCCCGACGAGCAGGCCGCCGCGATCGCGTTTCTCGCCTCCGACGACGCGTCGTACATCAATGGCGTGAGCCTCGACGTGAACGGCGGGTTGTTCATGGCCTGAGGTACGGGAAAACGATGACGACCACTCCTTCAGTAGTCCGCCCGGCAACGCCGGCCGACGCCGCGGTGATTGCCTATCATCGCGTGGCGATGCTGCGCGACATGGGGGTGCTGCCAGCGCGCGACCTACCGGCACTGGAGGCGTCGTCGCGCGAGTATTTTGCCGCTGCGCTCGTCACCGGTGAGTACGTCGGCTGGCTGATCGAAGCGAAGGAGCGCGTCGTCGCCGGCGGTGGGCTGATGCTGCGACGCTTGCTACCACGGCCGGATTGCATTGGCGGCGGTGATGAGGCCCACATCTTCAACATGTACACTGAGCCCGACCAGCGGCGTTGCGGGTATGCCCGCGCGTTGATGGATATGATGCTGGCGTGGTGCCGGGCGCACGACGTCAAGCGTGTCAGCTTGCACGCGTCGAACGACGGACTTCGGTTGTACGAGAGTCTGGGCTTCTCGCCCACCAACGAGATGCGCTTGATGGCGAACCCGTTCGTCTAGCCGAACACAGAGGAGGACCCATGGCCCGCTTGCCCTATGTCGATCCCGCGTCCGCGTCGGAGGCGGTGCGCGACACGCTCAACCGGATGCCGGTGCAACTGGCGATCTTTCGCATGATGGCGCACGCCGAGACCAACTTCCGTTCGCTGGTTCGTTTCGGCGGCGACATCCTTGGCAAGCAGCAGCTCAGCAGCAAGCTGCGCGAGCTGGCGATCCTGCGCGTCGCGCAGCAATCACCGGCGCGCTACGAGTGGGTACAGCACGTGCCGATTGCGAAGGCGGCCGGCGCCAGCGATGCGCAAGTAGCCGCGCTCGAACGGGGCGACATCAACGCCGCGTGCTTCGATGTGCGCGAGCAGTTGCTGCTGCGCTTTGCCGACGAGTTGATTCACAAGGTGAAGGTGTCCGACGCGACCTTCGCCGCGGCACAGAAAGAGTTTCCGGCGCGTGAGATCGTCGAGCTGATCTTCGCGGTCGGCTTCTACATGATGATCGCGCGCCTGCTCGAGACCACCGCAGTCGACATCGAAGCCGATGCGGGAACGACGATCATCGATTCGTTGAAATCGTGACTCGTGCTCGTGAATCGTGACTCGTGAGCGATGTCCTCCACCTCACGATTCACGAGCCACGAGCCACGAACACGATCTCACCACGCCAACCCACCGACGGCGACCAGTTGCTGATCGCGCTGATGCTGGTTACGGATGTAGGCGCGGATCGTGGCGTCGAGTTCTTTCACGCGCGCGTCGCCGTCGGATGGGAGAGCGCGGGCGAGCGCGGGGACGAGCGTGCGCATGCGCTCGTTGGCGGCGTCGAGCACACGCGGACCGGCCACGGTATCGGTAGCGGCGGCGAGCGCCTCGTGAATGCGCGCGTCGTCGCCGAGCACCGCCAGCGCCTGCGTCAGCAGCGCGCGCAGCTCGGCGCGTTCCTCGAGTAGCAACGGCCCCTCGATCTCCCAGCGCGCGATCAGGTGATCGATCAGCACGCTCGAATACATCACCTGCCCGCGAGCCTGCTCGCTTTGCAGCTCGGGCAGCAGGATGTTGAAGATGATGTTCTTGATGCCGTTGAGTAGCTCGGTTGCGCCAGGTTGCATCGCTGCTCCTCGAGTGGGTGCGTGTCAGACTGACCGTGTCCGTCGTCTGCACGATTACATTTCCAACTTCGCGATCAGATCGGCTTCCAAGCGTGGGACCATCAGGCCAACCAGGGCGTTCACGGCCTCGTAGGTCCGGGCTTCACAAAACGAGCGTACGCCGGTCAGGCAGATCACTGCCATCTTCACCGCACCGAGCACCTCGTAGAAGAACAACCGCTTGAGATCCACCGGCATCCCGCCGGCGCGGGCGTAGGCCGCGACCATCTCGTCGTGCGATAGCAGTCCTTGGCACAGCTCGCCGCTGCTGTAGAACTT
>JBGOUW010000021.1:0-19081 GCA_041477755.1 Binatia bacterium | reverse complement strand
GCGACTCGACGGTGGTGATCGGCGACGACGCGATTCAAGCGCCGCCGATCATCCCGCTCACCTGGGGTGTGCTGGCGATGCACGCGACGGGGCTGGCGGAGCAGAGCAAGAAGTTGCGCCCGGGCGGCGTGCTCTGTCTCAACTCGACGTTGGTTCCCGCACCCGTACGCGATGATGTCACGCTGCTAAGTGTGCCGGCGACGAAGATGGCGGAGGAAGCGAAGAACATCATGGGCGCCGGCATGATCGCCCTCGGTGCGTTCGTTGCCGCGACCGAGTTGGTCCCGCACGAAGCGCTGATCGCCGCGATGCATGCATCCCTGCCGCCGCATCGCCAATATCTTGCGGAGAAGAATGTCGCGCTGCTCAATCTCGGCGCTGATTTCGTTTCGCGAGGGATGTAGACGACGGCAGTCAATCGAGTTGATCGGAGAGAATCTTCACCACGAAGAACACGAAGGGCGCGAAGAGAAAAGCAGAAGGAAGGTTCCGATGCCGGCCTTCGTGGTCTTCGTGCCTCCTTTGGAACTTACCGCAGGGGCGGGGGGGCCCGTAGGGGCCGCGCTTGCCCGGCCCGGCGGGGCGCAGCAAGCAGCGCCCCTACAAGAATTCCCGTTTCATGGTCTTCGAGCGAGCACAGCTCATGACTACTTCGTGGTGAACTCCGATTGTCACAGCAGTTTCAAGCCACGTCACGTCCTATTCGCAACCCCCGCGGCGTCGCCCAGCGTTCGACTTGCCCGAGCGCGGCGTCGACCAGCAGCGCCAGTGCGGCTGCCGGCAGCGCGCCGGATAGTACTAAGTTGGTGTCGCTCACGGTCAAGCCGGTGACGATCGGGTCGCCGAGGCCTCCCGCACCGATGAAGGCCGCCAGCGTCGCGGTGCCGATGTTGATCACCGATGACGTCCGCACGCCGGCGAGGATCACCGGCGCCGCCAACGGCAGCTCGACTTGCCACAATAGCTGGCGTGGACGCATGCCGAGGCCGAGGCCGACTTCGATCAGTTTCGCATCGACGCTGCGCAATCCCGTCACCGTGTTGCGAATGATCGGCAACAGCCCGTAGAGAAACAGCGCCACGATCGCCGGGCGCGCGCCGATGCCGAAAAATGGCAGCATGAAGGCGAGCAGCGCGATCGATGGGATCGTCTGCAGCACACCGGCAATCCCGAGCACGGTCGACGCAAGGCGTGGCTGTCGACTGGCGACGATGCCGAGCGGGATTGCGGCCACGCACGCGAGCGCTTCGGCAATTCCGGTGAGCAGCAGGTGCCAGCTCGCCAGATTCAACGTGATGAAGCGTCGTTGCCACAGCAGCGCGAGCAGCGAGCGCGACCGTGCCTCGCCGGTGGTGTGCGCGACGCCGATGCCCACCTCGCGCAGAAACGAAGCCGCGACGTCGGCTGGTTCGCGCCGTTCGAACTCGACCTGATGATTGAGCCGCCGCATCGCCGCCTCGTCGAGCCGTCCGGCGAGCAGCGCGAGCGCCTCGGCGGCGCGCGGCACTCGCGTCAACAGATCGCGGCGCACCAACGGCGCGGCTTCGTATGGGGGGAAGAAGTTGCGATCGTCACGTAGCGCGACGAGATTGCCGGCGACGATTTTCGCGTCGGTGGAGTAACCGTCGGAGACGTCGATCGCGCCGTCGGCGAGCGCTTGATACGCGAGGTCGTGCTCCATGCCGACGAGCGATGCGGTCTGCAAGCCGTAGACGCGGAGCAACCCCGGCATGCCGTCTTCGCGCTGCAGGAATTCGTGCGACATGCCGTAACGCAGCGGATGCGCGGCCGCGTCGCTCACCGACGCGAGCTGCAACTCGCGCGCGTGCGCGGCGCGCATGATCAGCACGTAGGTGTTGTTGAACCCAAACGGCGCCAGCCAAACCAGATCGTACTGCTCGCTGAAGGCACGGCTGACGCGCGCGAAGGCATCGCTGGCGCTGGCCACCGCGCTGGCATCGCCGACAATCTCGCGCAGCCCGGTGCCGGTGTACTCGGCATAGGCGTCGATGGCGCCGTGTTGTAACGCGTCGAACGCCACTTTCGTTCCGGCGAGATTGAAGCGCCGCTCCACACGCGCGCCGGCGTGCTGTTCCAGCGCTTGCGCCATGATCTCGCCGAGGATGGTGCCCTCGGTGAAGTTCTTTGCGCCGACCACGATGGTCGGTTCCGTGGCCGCCAGCGTCGGCACCGCCACTAGCAGCGCGAGTAGAAGCGCTCCCGATGAGAGCGCCCCTCGATACGCCCCTGCGGGGCTACTAAGAAACAGCCGCGCGCTGAGCTTCCGGGGTGGCGCAGGCGTCCCCGCCTGCGTGGCGCCGCAGGCGCCGTAGGGCGGAGAGAGCGCCTTCGGCGCTGGCAGGCGGGGACGCCTGCCCCACCACGGAAGAGAGCCGCTGCTTCTTACGAGTTGCCACAGGCGACGTAGCGAGAGGCACTGCCCCGATCCATTCATCGGTCTCACAGGTCACCCAATAGACCCAGAAAGCTCGCCACGAACTCCGACACCGGCGCACGGCGAATCTCCTCCGGGGTACCGACCTGCGCGAGCACGCCGTCGGCGAGCACCGCGACGCGATCCGCCAACAAGAAGGCTTCTTCCACGTCATGCGTGACCAGCACGACCGTCTTGCGCAGCCGCGCGTTGATCGCCTTGAACTCGAGCTGCAGGCGCCGGCGGGTGAGTGGATCGAGCGCGCCGAACGGTTCGTCCATCAACACGATCGGCGGATCGGCGGCGATTGCGCGCGCGAGCCCGACGCGCTGTCGTTGGCCACCACTCAGCTCGGCCGGGTAGCGCGGACCGTGCAGCGCGAGATCGAGCCCGAGCAACGAGAACAGTTCCTTGGCGCGGTCGCTACGCCGCGCTTCTGGCCAGTCGAGCAGACGCGGGACGATCTCAACATTCTGCTGTGCAGTCAGATGCGGAAACAGCCCGGCCTCCTGCACGACGTACCCGATGCTCCGCCGCAGGGCGACCACGGCGCTGCGGTGCGCGTCGCTGGGCCGCACGTCGCGGCCATCAACCCACACCTCACCCGACGTTGGTGACACGAGTCGATTGATCAGCTTGAGGGTCGTCGTCTTTCCGCATCCCGATGGCCCGAGCAGTGCCACGGTTGTGCCGCGTTCGATGTGCAGCGACACCTCGCGGAGCGCGACGTGACCGTCCGGGTAGACCTTGGTGACGGCGCGCAGGTCGATCATGCGTCCCGTGCACAACGGAAGCCGGCGAAGACGGCGCGGGTGGTGGGCGCGTACCAGTTGCGAAAGGTGTTGCGCACGATCGACCCGCTCGTTGCCCACGAGCCGCCGCGCAACACCAGGTGCTGACCGTCGAAATAGGGTTGCGAGTAGCCGTCGTACGGATACGGCGCGAAGTCTGGAAACGGCGCGAACGGCGTGGCGGTCCATTCCCATACGTTGCCGTTCATGTCGCAGCAGCCGCTCGGGCTCCGTACGTCGAAGCGCCCGACCGCCGTCGTCGTCCCGAACACGCGCTCGCTATTGCAGCGCGAAGTGTCGGGTGGTTCCTCACCCCAGGCATACGATCGCGCCGCGCCGTTGCGCGCGTCCCACGCCGCTGCCTTCTCCCACTCGGCTTCGGTCGGCAAGCGCTTGCCGGCCCAGCGCGCGTAGGCGTCGGCTTCGTACCAACTGATGCACATCACCGGATGGTTGGGTCGCAGCACCCCATCGCCGAAGAATCCCGTCGTGCACCAGCCTGCGTCGTTGCGCTGCCAGTAGCGCGGCGCGTGGATCGCGTGGGCACAGCGCCACGTCCAGCCGTCGGCGCTCCACCAAGTCGGCGAGTCGTAGCCGCCCGCCGCGATGAAACTCAGGAACTGCGCGTTGGTCACCGGCGTGATGTCGATCAGGAAGTCGTCGATGCTGACCCGATGCGCAGGGACCTCGTTGTCATACCAATCATCGAGCCTGTCGCGCCCCATGACGAAGCTGCCGCCGGGTACTCGCACCATCGGTGTGTCGCCCGCTTCACCCGGTACGAGCGGTACTGGTTGTGTGTCCGGTTTGCGATCGCACATCTGCAACACTAACGTGATGGTCTCGCTATGCTGGTACTCGTGCTGCAGCACGGTGCGGAAGATGCGGCCGTCGTGCAGCAGGCGATGATTCGAGTCGAGGGTGACTGTATCGAGGTACTGCAGCACGCGCTGCCGCACGTCGGCGAGCCACGCCATGATGGTGGGCCGCGGCGGCAACTGGCGGCGTTGCGACTTCGGCGTTTCGAGCGGCGAGAAGAGTTGGCGGTACTCGGTTGGAAGGGTCGCGTTGCCTTGGCACTGTTCGAGCAACCAATAGGCTTCGAAGGTCGCGATGTGTCCGACATGCCAGCCGATCGGGCTGAAGTCGGGATCGGGCTGCGCGGTGAACGCGTCGTCGTCGACGAGTTCGAGCAACCGCAGCGTACCGCCGCGCGCTGCGTCGAGCCGCTCGCGCAGCATCTCGCTCAATCGAGGTCCAACGGGCCGCATGTGATCCGGAGACTGGTATCGACGCTCAGCATCGTGCCAGCCTTTATCTCTTCCCACTGTCCGTTGGCGAACAGCGGCTCTGACGCTACCACCACCGCACTCGGGAAAAACGGGTCCGCGCGAGCGACGTACAGCGAGGGCGCGTAGTCGGTGGTTGAGTAGCGGCAGGTGACGATCGCGTCGCCGTCGGTGATGGCCAGGTTCAAGAGCGCGTCGAGCTGCAGTTCGCGCGTCCAGTCGCGCAGCAGCCCGAGCGTACAGCGCAGCGCGTCGCTCATCGCGGCGGCGCCGTGTGCATCCGGCGGCAGCTGTTCGAGCAATAGCGCGAAGATGTGTTCCGAATCACCGCCGCCCTTGATCGCCGTGTAGTGCTCGTCACCCAAGCGCTCGCGCAGCCGCCGCATGATGCGTTCGCGGAAGCCGGTGATGTAGCCGTTGTGCATGAACAGATAGCGCCCGGAAGCGAACGGCTGCGTCTGCGCTTGGCCGTACGGCATGCCGGGCGTGGCGCTGCGCACGGCGGCGAAGACGCAGCTCGAGTGAATTTTGCGGCCGAGCTGCGGCAGGTTGGCGTCGCTCCAGATCGGCATCTCGCTGGTGAACACGCCCGGCGTGTCCTCGACCTCGGGTTGATACCAGCCGACGCCGAAGCCGTCGGCGTTGACCACGCCCGAGCGCATCTCACGCGGCCGATAGCTCTGCACGACGAGCGAGTGCTCCGGCTCTTCGATCACACGACGGAGGGGAATTCTCTGCCCGATGTATTCCACTAGCCTGCACATTGGTCTATCTAATCTTTGCCCACGCTCGAAATTGCTGCAAGCGGGCCTCTAAATTCACTCCAAGCGCAGGAGGGGACGACGAACGCGACGAAGCCAGCCACGGCGTATCACCCGACGCGTCCTCCCCCGCCGCTGGAACCGCACGCACCGCTGCGTGCGGGCGAGCGCGAACCGGGCTTGCAGATCGAGGTCCACCTCGAACCCACGCAACGTGCGACGCTTGCGGTCGACGTGCGCCGTGGCCTCACCGCGGCGCAGAAGAGCGTGCCGCCGAAGTACTTCTACGATGACCACGGCGCGCGGCTGTTCGATGCCATCTGCGATCTGCCCGAGTACTATTTGACCCGCACCGAGCAGGGGTTGCTGGAACGGGTTGCCGGCGAGATCATCGCCGTGGCGCGGCCGACCGATCTGGTCGAATTCGGTAGCGGCGCGTCGCGCAAGACCCGCGTCTTGCTCGACGCCCTCACGAGCGTCACGCGGCACCCGCGCTACGTCCCGATGGACGTTAGCGAGGGCATGTTGCGCCGCAGCGCCCAGGCGCTGCTCGCGGAGTATCCGTCGCTGGCGATCCACGCCGTCGTCGGTGACTACGAACGCCATCTGACGCGGTTGCCGCGCGGCGAGCACCGGCTGGTCGCGTTTCTGGGCAGCACAATCGGTAACTTCACGCCCGCCGAGGCGGACGACTTTCTCGCCGGTGTGGCGGCGCAGCTCGTTCCCGGCGAGCACTTCTTGCTCGGCGTCGATCTGGTGAAGGACCACGCGGTGTTGCACGCCGCATACAACGACGCCGCCGGTGTCACCGCCGAGTTCAATCGCAACATGCTGCGGGTGATCAATCGCACCCTGGGCGCGGACTTCGATCCCGCCGCGTTCGACCACGTCGCGTTCTTCAACCCCGAAGCGTCGCAGATCGAGATGCACTTGCAGGCCCAGCGCGCGCACGTCGTGCGCATCGCCGCGCTCGACCTCGAGGTGTCGTTCCGCGGGGGCGAGACGATCCATACCGAGATCAGCCGCAAATTTTCCCGTGCCGCAACCGAAGCGATGTTGTGTCGCGCCGGCTTCGAACCGATGCGTTGGTTCGAGCCCGCCAATCGATACTTCGGGCTGGTACTTGGACGGCGAAGCCAGGTTACAACGGACTAGACCGATTGAACGGACTTTGAAGAGCGGTCGGGAGCGCAGCGTGGAGAATGCACTGAAGAACCGCGTCGCCATCGTCGGTGCCGGGTGCACCAAGTTCGGCGAGCTGTACGAGATGAGCGCCGAGCAACTGATCTGCGACGCGGCGTTCGAAGCGCTCGCCGATGCGCAGATCGAACCGCAGCGAATCGAGGCGGCGTGGGTGGGGACACAGATGTCGCCGTTTGCCGGCGACGGCCTTGGCGACGCGCTGCAATTGCACGACATCCCGATCACCCGCGTGCAGAACTACTGCGCGTCTGGCATGGACGCCTTCCGCAACGCGTGCCTCGCCGTGGCCGCCGGCATGTACGATGTTGTGCTCGCGCTGGGTTTCGAGAAGATGCGCGACGGCGGCCATCACCGTCCGGCGCGCGTGCATCCGGTGATCGATCAAGGCGAACGTGCGCCGCACATCTTCGCGCTGGCAGCCAATCGCTACTTCAAACGCTACGGCGCCTCGAAGACGACGCTGGCGAAGGTGGCGCAGAAGAATCATCACCACGGTACGCTCAGTCCCAAGGCCCATCTGCGCATGGAAGTGAGCGAGGAGACCGTGCTCAAAGCGCCACTGATCTACAGCCCGCTCGGCCTGTTCGACTGTTGCCCCACCACCGATGGCGCCGCCGCGGTCGTTGTCTGCCGCGCCGATATGGCGAAGCAGTTCCGCGCCGATCCCGTGTACGTCAAGGGCATCGGTCTGGCGGTGGTGTCGGGTCAGCCATACTACAAGCCGAGCTTCGACTACTTGAGCTTCCCCGCCACCCGGCACGCCGCGGCGAGCGCCTACGAGCAAGCCGGCGTGACGCCGGCGGACATCGATTTCGCCGAAGTCCACGATTGCTTCACCATCACCGAGATCATCAACTACGAAGACCTTGGTTTTTGCGGACGCGGCGAAGGTGGGCGCTTTGTCGAAGAGGGCCGTGCGACACTGGGAGGCGAGTTGCCGGTGAATCCCAGTGGTGGCTTGAAGTCATTCGGTCATCCCATCGGGGCGACCGGCGTGCGGATGCTCTACGAGTTGACCCAACAACTGCAAGACCGCGCCGGCGCGCGCCAGGTGAAGGGTGCCGAACTTGGGCTTGCCCACAACCTCGGCGGTCCCGCCGCCGTGTCGTGCGTGAGCATTCTGGGCAATAGCTTGTGAACTAGGCGCGGCGCGAGGGGAGGGCGGCGACGAGCTTCTCCCGCAACCCGCCGAAGCCGCCGTTCGACATCAACACGATCACGTCGTCGGGCCGAACGTTGCGGACGAGGGCGGCAACGATGACGTCGATCTCGGCGAACGCCCGCGCTTCGACGCCGCGGGCGTTGAGATCGCGTGCGAGTTGGTCGGGCGAAAAGAGTTCGTCGGCACCGACCGCATCGGTTTGTTTCTGGAACACACCGCCGATGATGACACGATCGGCGGCGGTGAAGGCCTCGACATAGTCGCGCTGAAACACTTTGCGGCGGCTAGTGTTCGAGCGCGGCTCGAACACCGCCCACAGTCGGCGGCCGGGATAATGCTGGCGGAGCGCCGCGAGGGTGCCGGCGACTGCGGTCGGATGATGCGCGAAGTCGTCAATGAGTGTCGCACCGCCAAACTCTCCGACCACTTCTTGCCGGCGCGCAACTCCGGCGAAGGTTCGCAATCCGGCAAGGATCTCGTCACTGCGCAAGCCGAGTCGGCGCGCGAGCAGGTACACCCCGAGCGCGTTGCGTGCGTTGATCGCCCCCGGCACACGCAGCGTGGCGGTACCCTCGATCGCCCCGCCGTGCGTGATGTCGAAGACCGACTCGCCGTTGGCCGCGCGCAGGTTGGTCACGCGCCACTGCGCAGCGTCGCTGACGCCGAACGTCTCCGGCTGCAACCCGTCGCGTTGAGCCACCTCGATCGCGTGTGGGAAGTCCGCCGCCACTACCAGCGGGGCGCTGGCGGGCAAGATGTCGATCAGCTGACGAAACGCCGACTTCACATGCTCGAGATCGCGATAGATGTCGGCATGATCGAACTCGACTGCGGTCAGGATCAACGCCTGCGGCGCGTAGTGGAGAAATTTCGGGCCCTTGTCGAAGAACGCGGTGTCGTACTCATCGCCTTCGAGCACGAAGTCCGGGCCGCTGCCGAGTTTGAAATTGCCGCCGAAGTTCGTCGCCTCGCCGCCGACCATCATGCTCGGATCGCGCCCAGCCGCTTCGAGCACCCAAGCCAGCATCGCCGTCGAGGTGGTCTTGCCGTGGGTGCCCGCGATCACGCTCGGGCGCTTGCCGGCGAGAAAGAAATCGTGCAGCGCCTGCGGCAGCGACAAGTACGGAATCCCGCTGGCGAGCAGCGCCTGCACCTCCGGGTTGTCACGCGAGACCTTGTTGCCGACGACGACCGCATCCGGCCGGTCGGCCAAGTTCTCTGGCCGGAAGCCGGCACGAATCGGGATCCCCCAACGTTCGAGCAACGTGCTCATCGGCGGATACACATTCTCGTCCGAGCCGGTCACCGCATAGCCGCGCTGCCTCAGCATGCCGGCCAACGCCGCCATGGCGACGCCGCAGATGGCGATGAGGTGGACGTGACGGATATCGCCAATGGCGATCGCGCTGCCGGCCGCTGTTGCGATCACATCACGCTGAGTCATCAGCTTGTCCTTCACTGCAAGGCCTTGACTATCAGATCGTGGATGAGCGGCCGAAACTGCCGGATGGCATCGTTGTCTCGGCTCGGATGGACGCGGTTGGTGAGCAGGATGATGTGGCGGTCGCGGTCGAGATCGATCCACACCGAGGTGCCGGTGAAGCCGAGGTGGCCGACCGCGTGGCGATTGAACAGCGCGCCCGCGCTGGAGTCGTGCGCGCTCGGCGTGTCCCAGCCGAGCGCCCAGGTGGACTCGGGGACGCTCGCATCGCGCGTCCAAAACTCGCGCAGCAGATCACGCGGGAGCCATTCATTCGTCCCGCGGTAACACTGGCGCAGGCGGCAGACGAGCGTATCGAGATCGCGCGCGGAGCCGAACAAGCCGGCGTGGCCGGTAACGCCGCCCATCGCATACGAGTTGTCGTCGTGTACCTCGCCGCACAGAACCTTCTTGCGCCATGGGCAGCGCTCGGTCGGTGCGATCATCTCGGCGATCGGTTCCAACTTGCGCGAACGCAACAGCCAGAGATCGACGAACGCCACCGAGCGCAGCCCGAGTGGGCGGTAGATGCGCTGGTGGCAGAAGCGATCGAGGCTCATGCCGCTGATCTCTTCGATCACTTCGCCCAGCAGGATGAAGCCGAGATCGCTGTAGACCGCCCGCGTACCGGGCGGCGCGGCGAGCCGCTCGCGATGAATCGACTGATAGACGTACGCCTTGGCGCCCGGGCTGCTGATGAAGTTGATCTTGCCGCCCTTGCGCTCGGATTGAATGATTTCCTTGTAGTACGGCTGCCACGCGGGCAACCCCGAGCTGTGGTTGAGCAGGTGGCGGAAGGTGATGTGAGTCTTTCCGTAGACACCGAAGTTGTGGAAGAAGCGCGACACGCGGTCGTCGAGGTGGAGCTTGCCTTCCGCGACCAGCATCTGGATCGCGATGGTGGTGGCGAACGGTTTGGTCAGTGACGAGAGGTCGAAGACGGTGTCGACCGCCATCGGCGCGACCTCGGGGTCCAGGCTGCGGTTGCCGCAGGCACGGTGGTAGATCTGCTCGCCCTCACGCACCAGCAGCACCGCGCCGGGAAACACGCGCCGCCCGACGGCGTCGTCGAGGGCGCGTTCAGCCACCTCGAAGTTCATGCGGGGAGTCGACTCACTCCGACAACGGGGATTCGAGCAGCGTGAGTCGCTCGCCAGCCAGCCGCGCCCGGACGCCGAGGGGCAGCGTTACCGAGCCCGTGCCGTGGCCGCTCGGGAGGCCGAAGGCGACCGGATAGGTCGCGGCCGAGAAAGCTTCGGCGACCACGTCGCGGACGGTGACCGCTTCATCCGGCCCGGCGCTGCAATCGTGCATGTCCGCGAAGACGACGCCGGCGACCTGATCGAGTTTACCCGCCTGACGCAACTGCGTGAGCATGCGGTCGATGCGATAGGGTTTCTCGTTGGTGTCTTCGAGAAACAGCAAGCGTCGGTCGGTTTCGATTGCGTACGGTGTGCCCAAGGTGGCGACCAGCACCGAGAGGCAGCCGCCGACGATCCGCCCTTCGGCGGTGCCGGGTTGAATGACTTCGCTCGCGCGCAGGTTCCAATCGTGCCGTTCACCGCTCAGCAGCGCCGCCAGGCGCGTGGCCGCTTCGGCGTTGCGGCCGACGTGAACGACGTCGGGACCGTGGAAGGTGACCAAGCCCGCGCGCTGCACCAAATCGGTGAGTACAAACGTCAAGTCGCTGAAGCCGACGACGATCTTGGGGTGTGCGCGGGCGACCGCCGGGTCGAGCAACGGGAGCAAGCGTCCCGATCCGTAGCCACCCCGCGCGCCGATGATCGCTTTGACTTCCGGGTTGTGGAACATCGCGACCAGATCGTCGAGCCGCTCCTGATCGCTCCCGGCGAGATAGCCGTCGCGGTGGAACACCGCCGACCCTAGGTGCACCTGGAACCCGAGTTGTTCGAGCGCATGGATGCCAGTGGCGAGCGTGGCCGAGTCGACCGCTGCTGCAGGCGCGACCACGCCGATCACGTCGCCGCGCCGCAGCGGGGCGGGCTTCCGCATTGCTCGTTTGCTTGTGGGCCGTTGCGAGGTGATTACGCCTTCTCCAGGCTTTCCATCGCGATGCAGCTGTGGGCCCACGAGCCGCCGGCGCGCAGCGCCATCGCAACGAATACCGATTCGGCTATCTCCGTGTCGCTCGCCCCGGCCTTCTTGGCGCGCTGCACGTGCGCGTCGATGCAGTATGGGCATTGCGTGATGTGCGCCGCTGCGACCGCAATCAACTCCTTGGTTTTCACCGGCAACGCGCCCTCTTCGAAGACCTTGGTGTCGAACTCGACGAACGCTTTGAACAGGTCGGGTTTGAGTTCGCGCAGCTTGCGCAGTTTCTTGATGCTATCGGCCTGATAGAAGTCGCCCATGACGCCCTCCTGGTTGGTTGCGGCTGTATACACCATCACTGCGTCGCGAGCGACTTCCAGGGGTTGTGGCGGCGCCGTTGCGTCAGTTGCGAATCGGTCCCTATAATCCCGCGTGATTCAGCTGTGCCCCGAGCCGATCCGCAACCATTGTGCGTGTCGGGAGTTCCCCATTGCGAAACGAAAGGAAGGTTCCATGACGGCATACGCGCGTTTGAGTGTGTGGACGGCAGCAGCGCTGGCACTCGCTGCGACCAGCGCGACAGCGCAGAACTGTAGCGACATTCGCGCGCTGCTGCAGCAAGGCAACAGCTCGCAGGCCGTCGCGCAGGCTACTGGCTTGAGCACGGCGGACGTCGAAAGCTGCCGCAGTGCGGATCTTGAGCATCGCTTCTTCTCGCCGCAGGGTCCCGCCCCTCATGGCGCACCAGGCCCGGCGCCGCACGGTGCGCCTGGCCCGGCGCCGCACGGGGCGGTCGGCCCAGCCCCACACGGTGCCGCCGGCCCGGCGCCGTTCGGCGAGCGCTAGGCGCCTGAGTCAACATGCCGAAGCGCTGGAGCAAGCCGAAGCGATGGAGATGGATCGCGCTGGCGCTCGGTCTCGGCTGTTCGAGTGATGGCGATAGTGTGCGCGTGGTTGCGCCCTTCAATGCCGAGTCGAAGATTGGCGAGGTCACTGCGGTCTGGCAAAACACGGGTGAGGAACGGGCCTTCGCCGACGGGACGCGCTTGCCGGAGCCGCAGGTGCGCTTCCAGTATCGCGCCGAGGTCCACAATCGGCTGCACGACAAGGTGTTCGTGCGGCTGACGAACTTCCAACTCACCGATGCGCAGGGCCTTGCGCTCGCCACGTCACCCGCGACCGTAGCCTGCGCGCTGGCGGGAGATGCGACCGTTGCGGCGCTTGCCGGCGAGCTGTGGGTGCCGAACAACCGCGTCGATGTGGTGCGAGGTTTCGGCGTGAGTCCGTTCGCCGTGCCCCTGAGCGAACGCGGCCGCGCGCTATATCGCGAGTGGCTGTTGCAGGGGCGATTAGACAAGGCCGCCGCGGTCGACGCGGAGATCGCGGGCTATGCCGCGGCTCCCGCGTGCGTACCGCAGTGAACAGGCTTTAGCTGCAGCAAAGAGCGGAGGGGGGGAGATTCGAACTCCCGGACCCTTGCGGGTCGCCGATTTTCAAGACCGGTGGTTTCAACCGCTCACCCACCCCTCCAAGGATATTTCAGTGGCCAAATTGGTGTGGCTGCGGGTCGACTCCTGTGGGCAGAGGTAGCCGCTCGAGCGCCGAGTTGCAAACCTTCTGCAAACATTTCAGCGCTTCTCGCCTCGCCGTGCGGGTGCCAGCGGGGCGCGGGTGCATTGTCCGGCGCGGCAGGTTTCTGGTATCAGACTCGCACACTCTGGTTCACCCCACGCCGACTTGAATGACCCCCACCCCGCGCCCGACTGATCGCCTCGCTCGCTATTTCGAATTGGTGTGGGTGTTGGCGCGCCGTGACTTCGAGGCGCGCTATCGCGGCAACGTCCTGGGGTGGCTGACCGGACTGGTTATCCCGCTCGCCTTCTTGGTCGTCTACAGCTTCGTATTTTCCACCATCGCGCCGATCCGTGTGCGGCCGGGCGCCGACCGTGCGGACTACGCGCTCTTTCTCTTCTCGGGGCTGCTGCCGTGGACGATCTTCGCCGATTGCGCGACCCGCGCGCCGCGCCTGATTCGCGGCAATGCCCACTTGGTGCGCAAGGTCGCGGTACCGCTCAGCGCGTTGCCGTTGTCCATCGTCTTGGCGTCGTATCTCCAGTTTCTACTCGGCTGCAGCGCGCTGTTCGTCGTTACCTGGCTGGTGCGCGGTGCGCCGCCCTGGCTGATGCCGCTGGCGCCGCTGGCGCTGGTCGGGCACCTTGCATTCTGTGCCGGCGCGGTGTGGTTTCTCGCGGCGGTCGGCGCCTTCATCCGCGACCTCGGCGATGCGGTCGGGCCGTTGCTGACGATGTGGTTGTTTGTGACGCCAGTGCTGTACCCGGCGAGTAACCTCGAAGCGCTCGGCTGGTTGCGCTTTCTCAATCCGCTGACGCCGCACATTGCGGTCGCGCGTGACCTGCTCTTCGACGGCCGGCTGCCGTCACTCGACGCCGCGGCGGTCTCGCTCGTCGTGGGAGGCGTGTGCGCGCTCGGCGGCTGGCTGGTGTTTCGCACTGCGCGGCCCGCGTTCGCGGATGTCGTGTGAGCACGGCGATGGCGGACGCGGCCATTGAGGTTGTTGACGCGGTCAAGGTGTACCGCGTCTATCGGCATCCGCTTGATCGCGTATGGCACCTCATCACCGGCGCACCACGGGGCACCGAGGTGCACGCGTTGCGTGGCGTCAGCCTCGCCGTCCCGCGCGGCGTGACCTACGGCGTCATCGGCCGCAACGGGTCAGGGAAGTCGACGTTGCTGCAGGTGCTCGCGGGTACCGTGACGTTAACCTCCGGACGTGCCGAAGCGCACGGGCGTGTGAGCGCGGTGCTCGAACTCGGCGCCGGCTTCAGTCCCGAGTTCAGCGGCATCGAGAACGCCTACATCGGCGGCTTACTCGGCGGCGTGTCGCGCCGCGAGATGACGCAGCGGATGCCGGCGCTACGCGCTTTTGCCGACATCGGCGCCGCCTTCGATCGGCCGATGAAAACCTACTCGAGCGGCATGATCACTCGGCTCGCCTTCGCCACCGCGATCAGCGTCGAGCCCGAGGTACTGCTGATCGACGAAGTGCTCGCCGTCGGCGACGCGTTCTTTCAGCAACGCTGCATGCGCCGCATCCGCGAGCTGCAAGTGTCAGGTGTCACCATCGTGTTGGTGACGCACGACTACAACGCCGTCACCAACCTGTGTGCGCGTGCGGCCTGGCTCGACGAGGGGCGTGTGATGGCGGAAGGCGAACCCGGTCGCGTGGTGCGCGAATACCTCGGCTCGCGCACCGCCGGGGAAACCGGTGGCGGCGACGTATGGCTCCCGGCAACGCCGGCGCAGCCGCTGCCGGCGGATGATGTACCGCCTGTGTTCGAGGTCCCGCACGTCGATCATCGCCACGGTAACGGCGATGGGCAGATCCTCGGCATCGGCCTCGATGTGGACGGCGCCGTGCGACCCGGCCGCCGCTGTCGCGTGCGCATCACCGCACGCGCGCAGCGCACGGTCCGTTCGCCGATCCTCGGCTTTACCATGCGCAACCGGCTCGGCGACATCGTGACCGCGACCAACACGATGTACGAAGGCATCATCGTGCCCTCGCTGATGGCGGGCGACACGCTGACTACCGGGTTCGAGTTCACGTGGCCGACGTTGGCTGCCGGGCCCTACTCGTTCTCGCCCGCGCTCGCGGATGGCGATCTCGAACAGCATCACTTCTGCGACTGGATCGACAACGCCTTGGTGATTGAGACCGTTGATCCCGGCGGCCGTTACGGCTGGATGCGGTTGCCTGGGGTGCGCGTGCAGGTGGCGTTGAAGCACGGCGAGACCGAACCGGCCGTTCAATCACGCGCCTGACGTCGCTGCGGCGCGCCGCGTGATCACCTGCGGCAGCACGCGCTCGATGATCTGACGGTGCGCCCGCTCACTGAAACAGGTGTCGAAGCGAAAGCGAACGGTATCGCACGCGTTGCGCGCCAATCGGGCGGTGTGCTCTGGATGTTGTCGCAGTTGTCGTAACGCAGCCGCGAGCGCGTCGCGATCGCCCGACTGCACGAGCAGCGCCGAGATATTGTCCCGGACCGCTTCGCGATGCGTTGCCGATGCGGAGGCCACGATCGGCCGTTCGAAGGCCATGGCCTGCAGCAATGCGACCGACAGGCGCTCGTCAGCGGCAATGTCCACGAACGTGTCGCAGGCGTGAAGCAGCGCAAATTCGGCCTCGTCATGGCAGAAACGGAAATGGATGCCGGCTGGAAGTCCCCGACCGTCGTCCGCGCTGCGCAGCGAGCGTATTTCGGTCTCGGCGATTCCCGCAATGACGAGGTGCAGCGACAGATTCGGCTCGGTGGCGAGCAGCTGCGCGGCGGCGGCGATGAGATCACGCGCGCCCGCCGCAGAGCAGGGATGCCCGACCATGGCGATCAGCCAGGCATCGCTGGGAACACCGAATTGCGCGCGCACTTGGTGCCGATCGGTTGCCGCTTGATAGGCGGCGATCGCCTGCAAGTCGACGCCCGGGTAGACCACGGCAAGGTGCACCGCCAGCGGCAACCGCAACTGGAGCCGGACCGCATGACTGCCGCATACGATGCTGGTCGTGTAGACGAGGGCGTTGTGCGCGCTCCCAGCGATCGGGCCGGCGAAGTGATGCGACCAATCACGCCCTTCGTCGATGTACCAGATCGCCGGCAGCCCGGCCGCGTGGGCCGCGTTGACGGCGTCGAACGCATTTAGCCCGCACGCGCCCACGAGATCGAAGGCGCCCGCTCGCAACGCTGCGACGAGATCGCACAGGTGGTCTTCGGAGGTGCTGCGATCGCTCACGCGGTCGGCGCGCGCGATTTCGGTGCGAATCGTGACGCCGTCGCGTTCGAACATTTCGCGCAGCGGGCCATCGCGCGCCGCGAACACGGTCACCTCCGCGCCCAAGCCGCGCAGCACGCGGGTGACCTCGTGCAGCATCGACAGCTCGTCCCTGTCGTCGAGATGGGGGGCCACCAAGGCGGCTCGCGTCGGCTGTGGCCAGCCCAGCGGGCGTGTGCAGGCCAACGCGATCTCGAAGCGGCCATCGAGCAGGGAGAGGTTGGGGTTGTACGCCTCGTAGTCGTCGAGACGGCTAGCCCACCGCCCGCGCATGACGGCCGCCTCATGCGGATCGACGACCCCCTGGCGGCTGCCATGTTCGTAGTGCAGCAGTTCGGCGGTCGCGGCGTATACGCAGCGGTAGCCGGCAGCGCCGAGGCGCAGGCAGTAGTCGACGTCTTGGTAGGCCACACGCAGATGGGTTTCGTCGAAGCCGCCGCTGTCGAGAAACAGTTGGCGCGGCGTCAACAAGCACGCGCCGGTCAGTGCCGGATACTCGCGGGAGAGCATCGCGTAGCTCAGATAGCCCGGCGACCATTCGGGTAAGCCTTGGAAAGCTTCGAGCGCGATGCCGCGCCCGACCAGCAACACGCCGGCGTGTTGCACGCGACCGTCGGGGTACAGCAAGCGCGCGCCCACCGCGCCGACGTGTGGCAGCTTGGCGAAGCCGAGCAGCACCTCGATCCAATCGGGTGACAGCACCTCGGTGTCGTTGTTGAGCAGTACGACATAGGGGGAGTCTACCGCCGCGACGGCCTGATTGATGAGACGCGAGAAGTTGAACCCCTGGCGATCGCCGAAGCGCAGCACGCGATAGTGCGGCGGCTCGAGCGTCGCCGCAAGCGTGGCAAGGTACGCCTGCGTGGCCGGATCGTCGCTGTCGTCGTCGACGATCACGATCTCATAGTTGGGATAGGTGGTGTGTGCGGCGATGCTGCGCACGCAGCGGCGCAGCATCGCGCGCTGATTGCGTGTGGGGATGATGATGCTGACCCGCTCGCGGCCGTCGTGCTGGAAGTGGAGGCGGTAGAGGTTCCGCCCCGCCGGTTGTGGGAATGCCGGAGCGTGCGCGCGGGCGGCGATCCCACGCCGGGCCAAGGCATCGTCGAGCGCCCGTTGGCCAGCCGCGATGGTGTTCGTCACTTCCCGCGGGGTTGCCGCGCGCTCGTGGTGCAGCAGCAGCGCCAGGTGGGCGATGCGATCGCTCGCTTCCGTCAGGTGCAGGACCAGATCGAAGTCGTCGGCGTCGTCGAAGCCGTTGCGCACACCGCCGATGTCGAGCACATGGGCGCGGCGCGCGGCGAAGCAGCGGCCGAGGTAGTTGTGCGACAGCAGCAACGTCGGATTCCAGTCGGGCTTGAAACGTGGGGACAATCGCTGCCCCGCCTCGTCGATTTGATCGTCGTCCCAGTACACCAAATCGGTGTCAGGATGTTCGGCGAGCCAGGTGGCGAGGTGATACAGCGCATCGGGCTCGAGGGTGGTCTGTTGATCGAGCCACAGGACAAACGTGCCGGCCGCGCTGGCCACGGCGGCGTTGAGTGCGGCAGCGCGTGTGAGCTGCGGCTGCGTCGTGACGTGCAGACGCGGGTCCACCTCGGCGAGGCTCTGCAGCCAGCGGGTGAGCGCTGGGTCGGCGCCGTCATCGCTGATGCGCATTTCCCAGTTCGCGTACACTTGCGCGCGGACCGATTCGATGGAGCGTTCCAACCATCGCTGGTCCGCTCGCTCGGCGCGCATTACGACGCTGATCCGCGGCGATTCGGGCAGTGCCGCAATCGCTTCACGCTGCAGCGGCGCGTACGCGGAGCGATAGTCGTTGATCGCCCGCCAGCGCCCGTATACGAGACCGCTGCGGCGAGCGCGCGCCAAGGCGGTGCGAATCAACATGCCGCGAGTGCGCACATGAAACGCCCACTGGGTGAGGGTGCGGCGCACGTCGTGCGGACTCCGCGGCAGACGCTGGGTGCGCAAGAAGGCCCACAGCAGCTCGCCGAGATGCCTCAAAGTGGAAGACGGCCGCGCATCAGGCATGCCGGGGGCGGCCATCTCGGCGCCGCGCGGCGACGCCGAGGAACGCGGGAGCAGGAAACCCGGGTGCCAGCTCAGGTGACGCAACGCCGTGCGCAGCGCACGCACCGCCTCGGCGTCGCGCGCCACCAAGGTGCGGACGCCGCCGGTGAGCACCTGCCGCAACAACTCCAACCCTCGGGCGAACACATAGGCGCCGTACTCCGCCGCAGTGAAGTGACTCGTGGCATAGCGGTGCAACGCCTCCCAGCGCCGGCGATCGTCGAGTACGCTGCCGCGCTCGGTCGAACCGCCACCGACGTGGACCAATCTGATGCGTGGTTCGTACAAGATCCGCCAGCCGACCGCGTGCAGCCGACGGCATAGGTCGGCATCCTCGGCGTACAGAAAGAACTCTTCGTTGAAGCCGTGGACGGCATGCAGCGCCTGGGTACGCACCAGCACGGCGGCACCGTCGACATACTCGACGTCCGTGAGGTCGGTCGGAATCGGATCGGCGAGCGCCAGCGCATTGCTCAACGAAGCCCGCGCCGACGGGAATCGGCGGGCGCTTCGCTGCGTGCTTCCATCGATCCCGACGAGCCGGCAGCCGACGGCGGCGGCGGTGGGGTGCGCGTCGAGCGTCTCTGCTAGTGCGGTGATGACATCGCCCGCGATGCGCGTATCGGGATTGAGCAGCATCGCGAACTCGGTATGCACGTCGGCGAGCGCTCGGTTGTTGGCGGCGCCGAACCCGAGATTGCGATCGCTGTGCCGTATCTGGACGGCGGGAAACTCGCGCGCCGCCATTGCCGCGCTGCCGTCGGTTGACGCGTTGTCGACCACAATGATGGGGGCGTCGGGCGCGTGCGCGCGCAACGATACCAGGCACGCGCGCAGTAGGTCGCACGTGTTGTAGTTGACGATGATGATGGTGGCCCGCGGGCTCATCACCAGACGCGGAATGAGCCGGCAGGCCGTACGCGCTGACTCACGACGCTCCCGACGGTGGTCCCGGTTGTTCTCGGGGTTGTTCTCCCTGTACTCG
>JBGOUW010000575.1:0-3147 GCA_041477755.1 Binatia bacterium | reverse complement strand
GGCGCTGTCGCGATGCCCCACGGCGTAGATCTGCAAGGCCGCGCTGGCGCGGTCGCCGGCGGTCAGCATCTCCGCTCGCTCCGCGCTGGCGCCTACCGCGCCGCGATGCCGCGGGCGGTTGAGCAGCGTGCCGGTCGCGGTGACGAAGTTGAGATAGGTGTAGTTCGCCCACAGCGAGAGGCCGTGCAGCGGCTGGGCGCTGGCGATCAGCTCGACGCCCTGGAACCGCGCGTTGACGTTGCGCGCGCGTTCCGCCTCCGGAACTCCCGCAATCGGGCCTGGCAGCTGGTCGCTGATCTCTTCGATGAAGTTGCTCACTTCGCGGTAGAAATACGTGGGCTCGAAGCGTAGGCGGCCGCCAAGGAAGTCCTGCGTAAGGCCGGCGTCGATCTCCCAACTTGTTTCCGCCTGTAGGTCAGAGTTACCGAGGGCCGGATCGAACAGTTCGGCGAACGTCGGCACGCGAAATCCTTCCGCGTAGCTGAGGCGCAGGCGCGTGTCGCTGGGCTGCACCAGATACGAGCCCGAGCCCGACCAGGTGACTTGATCGCCGAAGTTGTCGTAGTGGTCGTAGCGCACGCCACCCACGGCGTGCAACGTATCGTTCAAGAATCGGAGCTGCTCCTGCGCGTAGGCCGCCACGTTCGAGCGGTTCGCGTTGTGGTGCGCGTTCTCGCCCGGCTCGTCGGGCTCGTTCTCGTCCGGCTCGCCGATTTGCTCAAAGACCTTGACTGACCGTTCGGTGTACTCGACCCCGACGGTGCTGAGTGCGAACTCACGCCACCGATAGTCGACTTGGGTTTCGCCAGTGATGATCTCGCTCGGGAAGTGCGCAACTACCTCCGGCTCGACCTCGCCTTCATCGTCGATCGAGTTGTCGCGAAAGCGCTGGTTGTTGCGCACGAACGACGCGGCCGCGCGGTACGTCAGGTTGCCCAGCACATGCTCCCACTCGCCCTTGCCGAGGAAAAAATCGGTGTGGCTATAGGCGTCCGGATCGAGCCGCTGTTCGGCGATGTTGAAGTCCACCAAGCCGGTACGCGCATCGGTATAGCGCACGAACCCGCGCAGC
Organism: Binatia bacterium; assembly: GCA_041477755.1. Classification (GTDB taxonomy): domain Bacteria; phylum Desulfobacterota; class Binatia; order HRBIN30; family JACQVA1; genus JACOST01. Next base: position 2,075 of record JBGOUW010000575.1, on the reverse strand, counting down.
GTGCCGCCCGGAACCAGATCGGCATCGCCCCGCCAGTTGGTGGAGAAATTCCGGTAGTCACTATTGATCGAGCGAAAGCCGTCGGAGCCGTTGAACGAGGCGGTGCCGGACAATGCGAACGGACCGTGCGCGCCGGTCACACCCACCACCTCGCGGTTGGTGGCGGCGCGCCCGCCTTCGCCGCTGAGCGAGAAGCGCAACGGCCCTTCACCCCGGCGGCTGATGACGTTGACGACGCCCCCGATTGCTTCCGAACCGTACAGCGCGCCACCGCCGCCGCGCAGGACTTCGATCCGGTCGAGATTGTCGCTGGTCAAATTTGCAAAGTCGAACTGCCCAACGCTGGGGTCGTTGACCTCCACGCCATCGAGCTGCACCAACACTTGATCCGGTGCGGCGCCGCGGATGGACGCGAAGGCGCTGCTTCCCGGCCCGCCGAATTGCGTGACGTCGAGACCCGGCGCGCCACGCAACGCGTCGGCCACACCCGCCTGGTCGCGCTCTTCCACGTCGGCGCCGCTGATGACCGACACGGACGTGGTGGTATCGTCGACCTGCGTGCGCGTGCGCGTCGCGGTGACGACCACCTCCTGCAGCTGCGCGTGGGGCGGTTCTGCAGCGGCCCCGCCGGAGTAAGCCAGCAGACAGGCGAGCAGGACTACGGCGATTCGGGCGGGCACGACGGTCTCCGGGCCGATTGACGAAAGAGCGGTGGTGGTGATAGCCGAGGGGACGCTAGCAAACAAGGAAGCGCAATGCGCCAAATCTGTCGTGCGGTGACCGTGGTCGGGCTCGCAGGAGCGGCTGCGGTATTGTGTCTGGCCGGACCGGTGGCGGCGCGATCGACTGATCCGCAGTGCAAAGGGATACGGGAAGCGGTTGGGGCCAATCACACCTTCGATCAGATCATGAAAGAGTTCGACACCGACGGCGAACACATCATGAAGTGCGTGCAGCCGAAGGGGCACTCGCGCAAGCCGGCCAAGCCGGCCCATGTCAAGAAGGCGGCCGCGCCGCACGCCCAGTCGGAGGCTTCGTCGCATCAGTCATCCGCCGGATCGCCGGCGCACTCCGCGACTACCCATGCCGCCAAGGCGGCGCCTGCGGCGTCACGCTGAGGGCGCAATCCGTGGAGGGCACGCGGAGGGCGGGCGACTTTCGAGCGTCAGTCATCCGTACTAGGATTGAATCATGACTTCGCCGCGTCAGCGGTCAATCAAGACTGCAGCTCGCAAGACTGCAACTCGCCGCGCCGCGCCGAAATGGCCGCGAACAGCGGAACAGAGTGCTGAGCCGCACTTCGGTCCGTTGTTCGAAGAAGCGAACGACATCATCTTACTGAACGATAGGGAGGGCAACATCGTGGCCGCCAACCGCGCCGCGCGCGAGTTCGGCGGGTACACCCTGGAGGAGTTGCAGCGGGGCGTGCATATACGCGACGTGGTGACGCCAGCGGAATTCGAGCTGGCGATGTTACTGACGCAACGGGCGCTGGACGGTCTCCCGATTCCAGAAGTGTACGAGCGCGAAGCGGTATTGCGGAATGGGCAACGCCGGACCGTGGAACTGCGCAGCAATGTGTTGCAACAAGAGGGGCTGCCGCCCCTGCTGCAAACCATCGGCCGCGACATCACCGAGCGCAAAGAGGCGGCGGCGTTTCAAAGCAGCCTGCTGCAGGTATCGGAAGCGTTGCTGAGCGCGCAGCGCCTCGACCAGCTTGGGCGAGTCATCTGCGAAGAAGCGCGCCGCGTGCTGGGTGCGGGCGGAGCCTATCTGTGGCTGCGGCGCGGGGAGACTCTGTTCGGCTGTGCCGCGGCCGGTTTGGGCGAGCAGCAGTTTGTCGGCACGAGCTATACCCTGGTGGATGACCCGTTGCTCCGCGCCGTCGAGCACGAGCGGGGCGTGCTGCTGATCAACGAGTTCCAGCGCACCCCGTATGTGCGCTTTGGGTCGCGCTCCACCGAGGTGCAGTCGCTGTTAGCCATGCCGCTACGACGCGGCGGCGGGATGCTCGGCCTGCTGGTGTGCGCCGACTACGAGAACCCGCAATCCTTTACGTCGGCGCTCGCCGATCG
>JBGOUW010000504.1:0-3692 GCA_041477755.1 Binatia bacterium | reverse complement strand
GCTCCTATTGGCTGGTCGGTTCAGTTCTCGCGCTCGCCGTCGTCGCCATCGAGATCAGCGTCGTGATCGAGCCCGACGCCGACATCGAGTCCACCCCGGCCGCGGCGCTCGCGGTGTACCAGACTCCGCGCGTTGCGAATGGCCGCCATCACCGCGTATGCCAACGCGAGGGGCCAGGTGCCGGCGGACCTCAATGCGCTTCTGCCCGCGTATCTCACCGTTCCGCCGGTCGATCCCGACACCAGTCAGCCGTACCACTACGAGCGCGTCGGCGACGGGATCGCGCTCTCCTGCCCCAACCCCGCCCACCACGGCGAGGGCTGATCGTCCTCTCGCATAGCGCGGCCGCCACAGCGCGAAGCCGGCCAACTCGAAATCGTGATCGAAGCCCATCGCCGTCGTGCAGCGCGTCGCGTGCATGACTGCGAAGCTGATGGCATCGGTGTAGCTGATACGCTGATCGGGGAACTGCGCGAGCCACTTGCGCGCGGACGTATGGTGCGCCGCGGTCGCAAACTCGACCGTCAACAGCGGGCTGACCTCAATGCGATCGAGTACGCGCAACGCCGGCGGAATGCCGACGTGGAAGAGGATGAATCGCTGCACCTCGGCGAGGATCAGGTTGGTCGTCACCAGCCGGATACGGTGGCGGATCGCATCGCGGAACATCTGCTCAGCATCCGCGTGATACTGATCCTTCGCGCGGACCAGCGCGATCCATGCACCGCTATCGACGAGTACGCGTGCGGGGGCCGCGACGCTTCTGGTAGACCCCCGAGCCCCTTGACGCTCCCAAGCAGGCCACGTAGGGAATCCGCGCTGCCCATGTCGCTCCTCACCGCACACAAGATACTCATTGCCAGCGCTGTCGCGCTGTTCGCATTCTACGCGCTGTGGGAGATGCGCCACTACACGAGCGACGATGACGTGTGGGCGTTGGCACGCGCGAGTGCGGCGGCAGCGGGCGCAATCGGATTCGCCGTTTATCTACGCGCGGTGATCCGGCGCGGTACGCTGTAGGAGAAGGCCCGAGATCTTGGCAAATCGCGCTGGCGAGGTATCGGCGGCAGGCTGATTCCTCATTCACTGCGTGCCAAGAGCCGTTTGCGAAGTAACGTCGGCACCACCACCAGCGCGACCAACAGCGCGATCGCCCCGGCGAAGTCGAGCGAGCGGGCGTTGAGGATGCGGCTGCCGAAGAAGCTGTAAGCAAAGGCGCGCGGCGTCAAGCCGGCGATCACCGCGAGCGTAAACTCGCCCACGCCAATGCGCGACAAGCCGGCCCCGTAGTTGATCGCAGTGATCGGCACGATCGGAATCAAGTTGAGGACGAAGACGAGTCCGGGACCCCAGCGCTCCTCGTGCAGCTGCGGGAAGCGGTTTTGGATGCGCGCTTGCACGAACTCGCGCCCCAACGTACGCGCCAGCGCAAAGGTCAGCACGCCGCCGAGCGTGCCGCCGATCACCGAGTAGAGCGTTCCCCACAGCGAACCGAAGGCGAGTCCGCCACCGACAAACAGCAGGATAGTCGGGAAGAACAGCAGCGGCCGCAGGGACCAAGCACCGATGAAGATCAGCGGTGCCAGCGGGCCCCAACTGGCCACCGCGGCGCGCACCGCTTCGGGCGTGAGCGGCATGCCGTGACGCGCGCGCCACAGCGCGAACGCGCCCGTGGCGGCCACGAGGCCGAGAAATAACGCGAAGCGGAAGCTGGCTGGCATACGCGAAAGACCCGGCACCGTTCATCAGTAACGGTGCCCGGCCACGGAGGCAAGCGATCCGTTGAGCGATCACGCGAGCGCGCCGGGCATCGCCCTGCCTTCGGGGTACAATTTACTCCCCCGAGGGCGGGGAGTAGGATCGCGGGCAAGTCGGAATCGTTGAGCCGCTCTTGGCGAAGAGTCCACAGAATGAACGCTCCAGTTGAAATCATCGGCTCGTACCTGTCGCCCTATGTCCGCAAGGTGCTCGTGTGTCTCGACCTCAAGAGCATTGCGTACCAGATCGACCCGATCATCCCCTTCATGGGAGACGAGCGGTTCTCGCAATTGAGCCCGGTACGCCGCATTCCCGTGTTGCGCGACGACCGCGTGGTGCTCGCCGACTCGTCAGTGATCTGCCAGTACCTGGAGGATCGCTATCCGAAGCCAGCGCTCTATCCACACGACATCGCCGATCGCGCGCGAGCCCGGTGGTTCGAAGAGTTCGCCGACACACGCATGGGCGACGTCTTCATCTGGCGACTGTTCAACCAGGTCGCGATCAATCCCTTCGTGTGGGGCGAGAAGACCGACCAGGGCGCTCTACAGAAGACGCTGACTGACGAGATCCCGCGAGTGCTCGACTACCTTGAGGCGGAGCTTCCGCGCGACGGTTTTCTGTTTGGAAGTGTCTCGATCGCCGACATCAGCATCGCCGTGTTCTTCCGCAACGCCGCCTTTGCCCGCTTTTCAGTCGATACTACCCGCTGGCCGATCACGGCGGCGTTCGTGGAGCGCGTCTTGCGCCTCGACAGTTTCGCGAAACTCAAGCCACTAGAAGACCGGGTGATGCGGACGCCCGTTCCGCAACACCGCGCCGTGCTGGCCGAGATGGGCGCGCCCTTGACGGCCGAGACCTACGGCACCACGACCCCGCGCCGGGGCGTGATGCGGATCTGATGATCGAGTTCATGCAAGCGTAGCGACCACGCACCTACAGCCCGCCGCGCGAGCGGATGATCTGACCGGTGATCCAGGCTGCATCGTCGGACGCGAGGAAGCGCACCAGGCGCGCGGCGTCCCGCGGTTCGCCCACGCGTCCCATCGGCGCGCTCGCCGTCAATTGCTGCTGCAGCTCGGTGCTCATCCAACCGGTGTCGGTGGGGCCGGGATCGATCGCGTTCACGGTGATGCCGCGCGGCGCCAGTTCGGCGCTGAGGCTGAGCGTGAAGGCTTCAACGGCGCCTTTCGTTGCCGCGTATGCCAGCTCGCTCGGCATCGGTTCTTTGCTTTGACCCGAGGTGAGATTGACGATGCGTCCCCCCGTGCGGGCACCGCGCCGACGTACGAACTCAGCGCACAGCAGCGCCATCGCGCGCAGGTTCACCGCGTAGTGGAGATCGAGCGATTCCGCGTTGAGGGCGTCGATGCCGTCGGTCTGTGAGTACGCCGCGTTGTTGACGAGGATGTCGACTGGTCCGAGCAACGCCTCAACGCGCTCCAGCAACGCGCGCGGCGCCGACGGCAAAGCGAGGTCGATCTCGATGGCCTCGGCTCGCACGCGAGTCGCGTGAAGTTCGTCGAGCAGCTCGTCGGGATCGTGGCGCGCGCTACCCCAGGGCATCGCCGCATCGTAGGCACGAAAGAAACTGATGGCGACGTCGGCGCCAGCGGTCGCCAACTCACGCGCAATCGCGGCGCCGATGCCGATGCGTCGACTCGCGCCGGTGACGAGCGCGACTTGCCGGTCAGTGAGGATGCACTCACCGGCGACTCAGACGTGGCCCGACTCTTCCCACTCGTGGTAGCGGCGGGCAACCTCGCGCATCTTCTCGCTCAGGCGAATCAGCAGATCGCCGTTCCGATGCAAGATGAACCACGCACTGGCCGCGGCCCCGAAAACAAATCCCATCCAGAACATGATTGCCTCCTCTTGGCGACCCGGCCCTGATGATTCAGGACCGGTCGATCCTCTTTGTTCGACGAATCACG
>JBGOUW010000493.1:0-3809 GCA_041477755.1 Binatia bacterium | reverse complement strand
GCGATAGAATTCCGTCAGCGCGGCCTCGCTACTGGCGCGCGCCACCGTCACGCCGTCGCGCAACGCCCGCTTGCGACCCCAGCGTACCGAATCGGAGAAGCCGCGCACGAGGTCACCCAGCGATCGATTGAGAGGCAGCAGATACAGATCGTTGTGCGTGACCGTGGTGAAGTCGACTAGTTGAACTACGGCGCCACGAACCTCCACCGTGCGCCAAGTCCGTTGTTGCGCATCGCCCACAACCATCGCAAGGATTGCCGAAATCGCCGCTGGCGCCCCCACTGGCGCACCGAGATCAGAGAACGGTAATGCGACCAAGCGCCGCCCCCGCCACGCGCTGCCGACCTCGAAGCCAGGCAGCCCGCCAACGACCCGTGCCGCCTCCATCGCGAGATAGTAGCGCGGCGGGAAACCATAGGTCTGCGCCAATACGCGTGCCCACGCGGTCGAGTGATAGAGAGTAGCTCCCGGCAGCGTCTCGACATCGCGCCACCGCGCGTCGCTGAGCGGATCAATGTTTTCGACGCGGATCATACGGTTGCCCGTGCGCGTTTCATCCCTTTACAAACTCGCGATGCCACAATTCAAATGTCAGCAGCCCGAACACCTGCCGCTCGTAATTCTCCGCGCCCGTGTCGTGCGCGGCGAGAATGGCGTCGACACCTGCAGCGGCAAAGTGCGCACGCCAGGCGGCGTTCGGCGCCAGCAACGTGTCGCGCACGACGTCGCGCAGCTCGCGCCGAAACCAGCGTGCCGTCGGCACGCCAAAGCCCATCTTGCGCCGTTGCACGATGCGCTCCGGTAGCCACGCCGACACCGCCCGCTTGTGGATGTACTTGCGCTCCATGCCCTTGAGCTTCAGTTCCGCCGGTACGCTCTCGGCCAGTGCCATCAGATCGAGATCGAGAAACGGTACGCGCGCTTCGAGCGACCACGCCATCGCCATCTTGTCACCATAGAGCAGCAGATCGTCCGCCAGCGACAAGCGCGCGTCGATGTACATCAGCTGCGACAACGGATCGAGGTGCTGCACGCCGTCGCGCCAGCGCGCGATCGGCGCCGTCAGCTGCTCGAGCGCCAGCCGTGGACGGTCGCCGTGCAGTTTCGCCATCATCGGTTCGGGCAGCAGCGCGTAGAGGGCCAGAAACCGCGTCGCGTCTTCCGCGTTGCCGAGCGAGCGCACGGCGCGCTTCAGCCGTTGCTGCCCCGGCAAGCGCTCCACCAACGGCGCAACCACGCCGTCACGCACAAGCGCCGGCAGGCGGCGGTACCAGGCGCCGTAGCGCTCGCCGAGGTAGCGATGATAGCCACCGAATGGTTCGTCGGCGCCTTGCCCGGTCAGCACCACTTTCACCACACTGCCCGCCAACCGTGCCAACGCGAACAGCGGCACGATCGACGTGGTCGTCGTTGGCTCCTCGAGGTGGCGAACGCTGGCCGGTAGCAGGTCGGCAAACTCGCGCGCCGACAGCGTCACCTCATGGTGCTCGGTGCCGAGCCACTCGGCGACCTCGCGCGCCGCACCCAATTCGCTGAGCGGTTCGTCACCGGCAAAGCCGACGCAGAAGGTTTGCACGCGCGCACCGGCGCGCGCCATCAACGCAGTAATCGCCGACGAGTCAACACCGCCGCTGAGCAACGCCCCGACCGGCACATCACTCACCAGTTGCCGCTCCACCGCGGTGGCGATGCGCTGACGCAATCCCTCGACGTAGTCGGTCTCGCTCACGCCGCTCCGCGGTTCCGGTACCGGCGCCCAATAGCGTTCGCAGCGCACGCCACGGCGGTCGCAGATAACCCGGTGCCCCGGCGGCACCCGCTGGACGCCGCGCAGCAACGTCTGCGGCGACGGCACGAAGCGGTAATGCAGGAACAACTCCAACGCGTCCGCATCGACCGCTGCCGTCATCCGCCTCGACGCCAGCAGCGCTTTGATTTCTGAACCGAACACCACCTCACCGCCGGTGTCGGCGAAATACAGCGGCTTAACGCCAAAGTGATCGCGCGCCAGCAGCAGCCGCTCTTTCACCTCGTCCCACAGCGCGAACGCAAACATGCCGTTGAAGCGCGTGACGCAGTCGTCACCCCACTGTTCGTAGCCGTGGACAATCACCTCGTTGTCGCTGCGGCTGCGGAAGCTGTGGCCGTGCGACTCGAGTTCCGCACGCAACTCGCGGAAGTTGTAGATCTCTCCGTTGCAGACGAGCCAGACGCGCTCGCTCTCGTTGGTCATCGGCTGATGCCCGCCGGCCGGATCGATGATGCTCAAGCGTCGATGACCGAGGGCCACCGGCGCGTGCACCCGGTAGCCTTCATCGTCAGGCCCGCGGTGCACGAGCGTGTCGGTCATCCGCCGAACGAGAGACAGGTCCGGCGGCGGCGCTTCGCCGTAGGCGAACACGCCGGCGATTCCACACATCAGCCTAGCTCCCGGGCGCTGATGGCAGATGGCGTATCGCTGATGGCCGGATGGCGCTGAGCTGCCGCCGATTTCGGCTGGCGCGCCACCGATTCGTACACCTCGATTAACCGCTCGGCGATGCGCGGCAGCGCCACGAGTTCCGCGCGCGCGCGACCGTTGGTCCGCCGCGGCGGATCGAGCACGGCTTGCAACCCCGCAGCCACCGCCGCCGGATCGCGGGCGACGATGGGACAGTCGGCGATGTCGCCGATCACCTCGCGCACGTCGCCGACATCGACCGACACGATCGGCAGATTGCACGCCATCGCTTCCTTCACCACCACCGGCCCGCCCTCCCAGTACGCCGTCACCACCAACGCATCAGCGGCCGCCATGTACCAGGGCACCTCGTCGTACGGCACGACCGCCTCTGGCTGAGAGTGGGTACAGACCAACTCAATCGGATCGCGCCGCGAACGATTCAACCGTTCGACCGCCGCCCGCGCGACGGAAAAACATTTGCGCGGAAACTCGGGATTGGCGGCGAAGAAGACGTAGCGGCGCGACGGGTCCCACCCGAGGCGCGCGCGCGCCGTGTCGCGATCACGGGGCACGAAGAGGTCAGTGTCGACCCCGCACGGGATGACGTGAACGTCGGCGCGATCCAGCACGTCCGCCATCTCGCGCGACACCGCGATCACCGCATCGATGGAGTGCGCCATGCGGCGGTGGATCTGCACCCACACCCGGCTCCACGCGGTCGCGTGGCCGTGGGCGTCGGGCGTGCCGAGCAAGTCGTCACCATGAAAGGTCACCACCGACGGGCAACGCGACTGCGCCGCGGCGACGATGCCGGCATAGCCGTAGTGCGCGTGGACGACATCGTATTCATGCTGCGCCAGGTACGCACGCAGGCGCGGAATCGCGCGCGCGTACTTGCCGCGCTCGGCACGGTGAATCACGAACGAATCGACCGTCAGCCCGGCCTGGCGCAACGATGCGATCTGCGATTGCAGCCACGGATCGAAGCCGCTCTCGTCGAGCGTGCGCGAGCCACCGATGACCAGCAGTTTCATACGTGCCGCCCCGCCGCCACCGCGTCGTACACCTGCGCGACCTCGTCGGCCATGCGTGTGGCCGTGAACCGCTGCGCAACACGTTCGCGCGCGCGCGCACCGAGCGCCCGCCGCCGACTTGGATCGCGCAACAACTCAATCACTACGTTCGCCAGCGCCGTCACATCGCCCGGCGTGACCGACTCGCCCGCGCCGGCCGCGATCAGCTCGCCGACGCCGCCGACGCGAAAGGCCGCGACCGCAACCCCCACCGCCATCGCTTCGAGGATCGCCAATCCAAACGTCTCGCGCTGCGAGGTCGAGACCAGCACATCGAGCGTCGGATAGACTCG
>JBGOUW010000191.1:0-8670 GCA_041477755.1 Binatia bacterium | reverse complement strand
GGATAGCGGCGCTGCAAATGCCGGCGTCCCGCCATGTAGAACCGTTCCGCAACGGCGTCGTCGTCCCATCGGCTCTGCCAGCGCCACGCGAAGTCGTTCGACTCGGCGCGGACGCAGATCTGCAACCGATCGCTGCGCCACCCGTCCATCGCGAGCGTCTTGAGCTGCAAGAGCGGCGGGATGTGAAAGGCTCCGACACCGGTGTCGACCGCGCGATCCCAGCCGGCGGGACAAGTGAGTGGCTCATCAATCGCGTCGGTTGTGGTTGAGTCCGTGGCCACCGGATCAAGGATCGCCGCCGTCGTTGTGGGCGGATTCGCCAGCACCGCGTTGAGCGCCACCCATCCGCGCCCGCGCGCCACTGCGCAGAGTACACGCGTGGCGCGATCGTAGCGCAGTTGCCAATCGCGGTTGGTGTCTGGGTGCTGCCCGGCTGAGACCGCCATGCGCCGGCGCATGACCAGATACGCCTCGAGCGCGCCGGCATCGATCGCGTGCTGCGTCAGGGCCAGCGTGGTCACTTCCGCATCGCCTTCGATGACCGCTTGGTGCGCCGTCCACTCATCCACGTCGGTAGTGGGTGCAAACAGCGCTGCAAAGTGCCGCCGCTGCCACGCGTGCGCGAGTTCGTGCGTCAACACGACCTCGGCGACGATTTGGCCACCGGTCAGAAAGTCACGCAACCCGATGGCCCACGACCTATCCAAGCGAGCACGCGCGATGAACAACGTGTCATCGGCCGGGCTGTACACGCCGAACGAGGTGTCAGTCGGCAAGCGACGGACCGCGTCGAGCGCGTCGGTCGAGTCGTCACCAAACGCGCGGTCGATCACGGCCCAGATGCCGAGAATGCGCAGGCTGTCAACGCTCAGACGCAGGTGGGTCACCACGGCACTCATCGCCGCGGGATCGAGCACCGCGACGTTGGCGGCCGGAACAAACGGCTGCCCGCGCAGCGTCGCAATCGCTTGCTCAATCGCAGCCACCCGATCGGCATCAACCCCAGCGCTGGTGATCAAGCGCGGCCCACAGCCAGTAAGGCAACCGGCCACCACCAGCGCAATCAACTCGCGCACAGGCATCGCGGGCGAGTGTGCCGGGTTGTGGCCGGCGGTTCAATGAAGGTGCTATGAGGCGCAGCGAAGGGGCGGTGCGAGTCGTGCGGTTTGTCTCAGTCTCCACGGTGCAGGAAGCGGTCGAATGGTTCGCTCGCTGGTGGCCACACCACGACGATCCGTTATCGTGCCGCGCCACGGTGCTGGCCACAGCGGCACGGGCGCACGCATTGCGCCGCGCCGTCGTAGCGCGAGGCCAAGCCGGGCGTCTCGCGGGCGTGCGCTTCATCGATCCGGTCAGTCTCGCGCGCGAGTTGCTGACGCGCGCCGGGAGACCGCGCACGCCGGGTTGGGAAGAAATACGGCGGCTACGTTTGCACCACGCCTTCGACGCCGGCGCGCTGCACGGCCAGCTCCGCTACTTCGACGGTGACCAACTGCGCTCTGGGCGCGGCTACGCCGATGCGTTCGCGCGCGTCATCGCCGACCTCGAAGCGGGCGGCCTGACCCCGACGCTGGCGCGCGACGCGGTGCACATCGTGACCGCCCTCGACCCGTTGGCGGGTGATCGTTTACACGATGTCGCCACCGTGTGGGCCGCCGTCGACCACGACCCCTCAACCAATCGCAGCGCGGCACAGGTGTTGGCGGAAGCCGCAGCGATGGTCGCGCAGACTCCCGATCGCGCCGAGCCGTTCGGGCCGATTGCCGCGTTTCTCACCGCGTCGCCCTCCGCCGTCGAAATCCAATTCCTAGCGGCCCTACCCGATTGCGCGATCGTATTCATAGATGCGCGGCCACTGCGCACTGGCACGCAACGCTGGCGGCCGCGGCGGCCGGCGCCGGTGCAACTCGCCCTCAACCTCGGCGGGCAACCGGCAAATGGGGGCGATGAGAATGCGCCGCTGACCGAACTCGACCTCGCGCGCCGCTTTCTCTTCGCGCCGTCGGACATCGTCGCCGATCCGCTGCGACCGCGATCGGCCGGCCCTGATGGCACGATTGATCTCGAAGAGTTTCAAAGCATCGAGAGCGAGATCGAGGCGGCCGCGCTGTGGGTTCAAGAACAGATCGCGGCGGGCACGCCGCTGGAAGAGATCGCCCTCGCGATCCCGGCGCTCGACCCGCACGCGCGTCTGGTGCTCGACCGGCTCGTGCGCGGATCCTCTCAGGTACCGATCTATGTTGCGGGCGGGTTGCCGTTTGCTGATTCGCCGGCGGGCGTGCGCATCGGCACGTTGCTGTACGCGCTCGCACGCGGGCTGGAGGCCGACGCCACGCTGGCGGTGCTGCCGGCGCTCCGCCGCAGCGACGGAGAAGCCGCGCAGCCCTCGCTGACGCCATCGCGCGCGGCGGAGATCGTCCATGGCGCCGGGATTGTCGGCGGGAGCGCAGGCGACCTGAACGGCGCACTCGAATGGGAGCCGCGGCTGCGACAGCGACGCGATGCATTCCAACAGGTACTGGCCACGCTGCCCGAAGCCGACCCAAGCGAACCGGAAAAGCGCCGCCACCTTCACACGCGACGACAATTCGCTGAATGGCTGCGCGATGTCGAGTCGTTGCTGCCGGCGATCGGTGCACTCCAAGAGCTTGCGGCGGCGATCATCGAGGGCGCAACCTTGAGAGCGTTGTGGCCCGCCATCCGGCAGTTCGTTCTCACGCACCTACGGGTGCCGCCCGAGCCCGCGAATTGGCTCGGCGTGATCGAGCAACAGATCGAGGCGGTGCTGCTGGACGCTGTGGCCGACACCGTCACCGGTTTCGCTGCGGTCGCCTATCTCGTTGAAGCGCTGCAGCAGGCGCGGGTTCCGCACGGGCGCTTCGGTGAGCCGCGCGTGTTTGTCGGCACACTGGCGGCCGCCGCCGGTATACCACTGCGGGCGGTCCGCATTCTCGGGCTGGCGGAAGGCATCGTGCCGGCCACGCCACACGACGATCCGATCGTCCCCAACGAGCTGCGCACTCGCATCGAGGAAGCGCTGCGACCGCGGTACCCGCATATCGTCATCACGCGATTGGAGGATCGCGTGCTCGAAGATCTCCACGCGTTCTTCCGCATCGTCAGCAGCACCGGCGAACGCCTCGCGCTGTCGGTGTCACGACAATGGATCGATCGCAGCGAACGCGAGGCCTCGGGCGTGATGCTCGAAGTGGCGGCGGCGCTGGCGCGACGCGCCGACACCACAGACGAGGGCGACGTGCCGACCGCGGCGCGACTGCGTTCGGCGTACTACGCGGCCGGCCGAGCCGCGCGCGCGCGGCACGCCCGCCCGACACTAGAGAACATACCGATCGCCGACGGCAGCCGCTGGCGTGTTCCGACCGCGTGGTGTGACGACGGCGCCCGGCGTCTCGACCGCGTGCAAGCGATCACGGCCGCAGCCGTTGGCGACGGCCTGACGCAGAGCGACGGCGCGGTCGCCACGACGTGGTCGGCCATCCGCGCGCCGGGGCTCACCCCCGAACGGCCGATCTCCGCGTCAGGATTGACCACCTTGCTGCAGTGTCCGTATCGGTTTCTGTTGCGCAACGTTCTGCATCTCGACGAGCCGGAAGGGCGCCCGTCCACCGATACCATCGATCCGGCCGCGTACGGCTCGTTGTTCCATCGCGTCGCCGAAGCGTTCTTCCACACGCACGGCGCGGCGCTGTGTGCGCGCGAGGGCAGCCTCGACGACTGGCAGGCGCGAGCGGCGGTGATCGCCAGCGAGCAATTCGACGACTGGCGCGCCGAGTATCCCCTGCGCGGCGACGACTCCATCGCCCGCGAGCGCCAGCGTTTACTGCGCCAGATCGCGCAACTCGTCGAGATCGAATGGCGTCTGCCGCGCCGGACGTTCGTCGCTACCGAGTGGAGCTTCGGCGACCCGCACTCGGTGCGGCTCAACGTTGCGGGCGGCGAGCTGTACGTTGCCGGCCAGATTGATCGCGTCGACCAACTGAGCCCAACCACCCTGTCCGTCCGCGATCTCAAGACCGGCCGCGTCCACGACTTCAACGAAGAGCCACTCAACCCGGCGCGCGATCTGCAGATCGGTCTCTACACGCTCGCATTGGACGCGTCCGACGCAACGCAACACGTCAGCCACGCTGCCTACGTCCACCCGTCGGCGGCGCAAGAGCCGGAGCGCGCCTTCGAGCACTCCGAACTGAAGACGCTGCGTGAGCGCACGCAGGCGTGGTTGGGAATCGCCCGCGGACTGCTCGCCAGCGGCACCTTCCCGCGCACACCGTTAGCAGCGGATTGCAACTACTGCCCGTACCGGCCCGCGTGCGGCGAGGGCGCACAGATGCGCAGTGCCGCCAAACTGGCGGCGGCGGAGCTGACGCCGGAGGTCGCGGCGTTCGTGGCGCTGAAGCAGCAAGAGCAGGGTGATGACGGCTAGATCGGTGTCGTCTCAACTTCCCACCGACCACGCCGCGCGCGCCGCGATCGTGGCCGAACGCGCGCGCAACGTCGCGGTCGTCGCGGGCGCCGGCACGGGCAAGACCAAGACGATCATCGACCGCGCCGTGGAATTGCTGGCGCCGCGCACGGCTGGTGCGCCGCCGATTTCCATCAAACGGGTGGCCGCACTCACGTTCACGCGGCGCGCCGCCGGTGAGCTGCGCTTTCGCATTCGCGAGCAGTTGCTGCGCGATCTCGAACACGCCGCCCGTACCAACGACCGGCGCGTCGCCTTGTTGCGCGACGCGCTCTCCAACCTCGATGCCGCGTTCATCGGTACCATCCACGGCTTCGCCGACCGCTTGCTGCGCCTGCGTCCGGTCGAGGCCAAGTTGAGCCCGGCGTACGCCCTGGTCGAAGATACCGCCGAGCTGGTGCGCGAAACGTTCAGCCGGCTCCGCCGTGCCGCGGAGGCCGGCAACCTTGCCGCAGCGCTCGGCCCATCCGCCGGCGATCTCGATCCCGCGCTGCTCGCCGAGGCGGCCGAGTCGTTACGCGCCGCCGCCCGTGCCGGCTTGCAAATGGAGCGCGCCGAGAATGCGTACGGACCGCTCCCGTCGGTCGAAGCCGTGTTGGCGAGCATGATCGATACGCGCGACGTTGACTTTCCGCCCCCAACGATTCCCGATCCCGGCGTGATCACGGCGCGCAGCGCCGTTGATCGCCTGGCCCAAATGGTCCGCACCATGCGCGGCCGTAGCTTCGGACACGACCACTTGCGCCGGCTGAGCCACGCGTTACGCCGACTGCACGACACCAACGATGCGGCGGAAGCCTTCCGCGTCGTCCAGGATGCCTGGCGCGGCCGCGCGGTGTACAAGCGTGACTTCAACAATGACACCACCGGGTGGTCGATCTACGGAGCGGTTCGCCCCGACAACAGCAGGCCCGGCAGCCTTGCCGAGCAGTTGCGCGGGCCACAACGCTGGCTGGCCGTCCGCTTGGTCCGCCTATTCCCCGTGCTGCGCGCGATGTACGAGCGCGTGAAGGATGAGCACGAGGTCGTCGACTACCTGGACTTGCTGGTAAAGCTACGCAACGTGCTGCGCGACAACCGTGACGCGCGCGGGTTCTATCAGGGCTTGTTTGATCACATCTTCGTCGACGAGTTTCAGGACACCGATCCGTTGCAGTGTGAGATCGTCTTCTTTCTCTGCGAAGACGGCGTCAACGCCGATCGCTGGGATCAGGCCCACCTGGCGCCGGGCAAGTTGACGATCGTGGGCGACCCGAAGCAGTCGATCTACCGCTTCCGGCGCGCCGACATCGTCATGTACGACCGCGCCACGCAGCGGCTGCGAGCCGGCGGCGCACTGGAACAGCGACTCGACACCAACTTTCGCAGCCGGCCCGAATTGATCGCGTTTTACAACCAGCAGCTCGATCGCCTGCTCGGCCACGACAGCGACAGCCCGGTGGATGCCAAGACCGGGCGTGCGAATTACGAACCGCTCACGCCGGCACCGACCGTGCCACCGGCTGGCGTGTGTGTCCACGCGCTGCCCTACGCGGGCCATAACGGCAGCGCGCTGCTCGCGCGCGACGGCCGATTGATCGAGGCAGTAGTCATCGCACGGTACGTGCGCTGGCTGCTCAATACAGGCCGCGAGGTCCGCGATCCCGACACCGGAGCCGCGCGGTCGCTGCGCCCGGGTGACGTTGCAGTGCTCGCGAGCGTGACGACGAACTTGCCGCTGCTGCTGGCGCGGTTCGACGCGCTGGGTATCGAGTACAGCGCCCGCGGCGGCACGTTGTTCCTGGCGCATCCGATGGCGCGGCAGTATCTGCTCGCGCTACGCGCCCTGGCCGATCGCGATGATGGGGTAGCACTCGCGGCGTTGTTGGGGCCGCCGTTCTTCGCGCTCGATTGCGCCGATTTGGTTGCAGGGCGGGCCAGCGGCGATGTCGAAGCGGTTGCGTACCAAGCGGCGGCCGAAGTCATTCGCGCATTGCGAGCGCGGCGCCATCAGCAGTCGCCGGGGGCGACTGCCCGCGATCTGATCGAGCGCACGGCGCTCGGCCGGGCCGTGGTCACTGGACGCAACGGCCGGCAGGCGCTAGCCGCATTGTATGAAATCGCCTGGGAGCTCGATCGACGCGCGGCACTCGATCATCTCGATTACGCGCAGGCCACCGAGTTGGTGCGAGCGTGGGCCGATGCCCCGGTGTTTCTCGATGCACCGGAGCCGCTTGGCGAGAACGCGGTACGCGTAATGTCGATCCATCAAGCCAAAGGTCTCGAGTTCCCGGTGGTCATTCTGTGGGACGGCTTCCAGACTTTGAGCGACCGTGGTGGCGGTCTGTGGCGCGTCGAGCGCGACGGCGCGGCCTGGGCGTTGAGTCTCGGACCAATCGCGATCGAGCAACCGCCGGGCAGCGGCCTGATCGAACGCGAGAAAGTGTTCGGCGAATCCGAGCGGCGGCGGATGTATTACGTCGCCGCAACCCGCGCCCGCGATCTGCTCGTGTTGCCGCTACCCCTCACCAAGAGCGACCGCTTGCCGTATGCCACCAAAGCCCTCGCCGAGGGCGCCGATCCGGAACAGGTCGAACGGTTCGACCTGTTCCGCCCCGACGCGTTTCCCATTTGGGCGCAAGGTCGCGACGAGTCCGCGCGCATCGAAGTAGTCGCCGACGCGGCGCTCCAAACCGAACTGGATGTGCGCGAGCGCGAATTCGCTGAGCAGGTCGCAACAGCGAGCGAGCCGACCGCTGTGCCGATCGCAATCACGGCGGAGGCCAAGCGCAGCGAGAGCGTCGAGGATGACCCCCCGGACTCGGAGCGCGCCCGCAAAGCCGCGGGCGCACGCTTTGGCAACCAGTTCGGTATCGTGGTCCACCGCGCGCTAGAGTTGCTCCTGAGCGGCGCCCAACCATCGCCGCGTGAGGCGGTTTCGCTGGCGACGCGTGAGAACAACTCTGACGAACAAGCCACTGAGGCGCTCGCGGATGTCGAGCGCGCGCTCGCCGTCCTGAGCAGCGCCGGTGTCACCATCGACCATGGCTGGCAGCTCTGCTGCGAGTATCCGGTCTACGATGTGCAGCCAGGCACACTGCTCAGCGGTTTCATCGATCTGCTCGCCGTGTCTGCTAGCGAGGTGCTGGTGATCGACTTCAAGTCCGACCAGCCATGCACCGGTGGCGTGGCAAGTGCGTACCCCGTCTACGCCGCGCAACTGCGATTGTACGGCGAGGCGCTGCAACACAGCGGCCGCCTCGGCCAACGGAAGCTGCGCCTCGCCCTGCTGCTGACGGCAACCGGCGAGTTGCGCTGGCTCGATTGAACCAACGAACATCGACCGCACTGGCATGTCGGCGCGCGACTCGCTACACATAGCCGCAAGAGGTTTTACGACATGGGACAGAGTTTGCTCGACAAAGTGTGGGCGGCCCACACGGTGCGCGAGCTGCCGACCGGGCAGACGCAGTTGTTCATTGGGCTCCATCTGATTCACGAGGTCACCAGCCCGCAAGCGTTTCAGATGATGCGCGAGCAGGGGTTGAAAATGCCATTCCCCGATCGCACCATCGCCACCGTCGATCACATCGTGCCGACCGATACCGCCGCGCGGCCGTTCGCCGACGCACAGGCGGAAGGCATGATGAGCGCTATCGAGCGCAACTGCCGCGAGTTTGGAATTCGCTTTCTTGATCGCGCGTCCGGGCACCAAGGCATCGTTCATGTCATCGGTCCGGAGTTGGGCCTCACGCAGCCGGGCATCACCATCGCCTGCGGCGACAGCCACACGAGTACTCATGGCGCGTTCGGCGCGGTCGCTTTCGGCATTGGCACCAGCCAAGTGCGCGACGTGCTCGCCACGCAATGCCTCGCGATTCAACGGCCGAAAGTGCGGCGCATCAGCGTCGATGGGGCACTGGCCTCGGGCGTCTATGCGAAGGACGTGACTCTGCACATCATCCGTACCCTCGGCGTGAAAGGCGGCGTCGGGCTCGCCTACGAGTACGGTGGTACGGTGCTCGACCGCATGACGATGGAAGAGCGCATGACCGTGTGCAACATGAGCATCGAAGGCGGCGCGCGCTGCGGCTACGTCAATCCGGACGAGACGACGGTTGCATATCTCCGCGGTCGCGACTTCGTCGCGAAGGACGCGGCGTTTGATCGCGCCGTGGCGTGGTGGAAGTCGATGGCCTCGGATCGCG
>JBGOUW010000117.1:0-11048 GCA_041477755.1 Binatia bacterium | reverse complement strand
TTCGATCCCGCGGTGCGGCAAAGCATTCACGAACGCGTGCGGCGCACCGCCGAATCCATAGCGCGGAGCGCCGGCGCCAGCGCCGAGGCCGAGATCAAGATCGGCAACCCGGTCACCTACAACGACCCCGCGCTAACCGAACGCATGCGCCCGACGCTCGTCCGCGTCGCCGGTGAGAAGTCGGTCTTCACTGAGCCACTGATCACGGCGGCGGAAGACTTCGCCCAGTATCAACAGGTCGTGCCCGGCATGTTCTTCTTTCTCGGCGTCACGCCGAACGGCGTCGACCCGAATCAAGTTGCGCCGAATCACTCGCCGCGCTTCTTCGTCGATGAAGCCGCGCTGCCGCTCGGCGTGCGTGCGCTCGCGCATCTTGCCGTAGACTACCTGGCGAACACCAATCAGTCGGCGGGCCAACCGTAAGACGCGATGAAGCGCCGCAGCGCAGTGTTGTCGAGCGACAGCGGCGGGAAGTAGCTGCCAACGTATCGGCGTTGCCACCACGCGCCCGACGTATCGTCAGGCTTGGTGAAGTCGTACTCGTAGAGCTCGGCGCGGATGAAGCGTGGCGGGCGATCGGGAAACGGGTTGGTCGCCAGCAGGCCCAGTGCGTCCGCGTCGCCCTGGAGCAGCTTGTAGATGAAGTGGACCAGCCAAGGATTGGCGCGCGGATCTTCCATCGCGGCAAACCAGATCTGCCAATCGACGCGGTAGTGATAGGGCGCAACCACGCACGGCCGGCGCGTCACATCGCCCGGTTTGCACTTGAACTCGTACGGCAGCCACTGACTCGACTCGCTCGGCGACTCATCGCTGGTGCCTTCGAGGATGATCTCGTTGCGCTGTTTGCCGACGCTGCCAAAGGCGCCGTAGGTGTTGACGAGGTGGAGCCGGTCGAACGAACCGTTCATGATCTGGCGCGAGCCCATCAGATTGCCGACCGGGCCGATGCTCAGGTACGCGACCAGTGCGACGTAGGCGAAGGTCGTGACCTGCCGCGGACGCGATGGGCGCTCGTATCCCATCTCTGCCACGCGCTGGCGCCAGCGTGCGGGCAGCAGCGCCGCTAGCGCGTGGTCGTCGAAGCAGGCGATGCACAGAGCCAACGTCAGCCAGTTGAGCCAAACCAGGTTGCCGCTGAGAATCAGCAGCACTTGGAACCCGATGAAGAACCCACCGCCGATCTGACGAATGCGGCGCGGTGCGATCAGCGTCCACGGCACCAGCAACTCGACGAAGTGATTGACCAGGACTTCGAAGCGATGCACGGCAGGCGGCAAAAAGTGGAAATACCAGCTCAGCGGATTGGGCAGCGGCTGGGTCTCGTAGTGGTGCAGCATGCAGGTCAGATCGCGCCAACAGGGATCGCCGTGCCACTTGATGAGACCGGCACCGAGCATGACCCGGAACAGCATCCAGCGGATCAGCCAAATCAATGCGACCGGCGGCGTGCGTCGGTCGGCGAACGGCCGCGGATCGAGTAGCGGGCAGAGAAAGATCGCGAGGAAGCCAACCTCGAGCAGCAGGATCTCCCAACCATAGCCCCAGAAGAGCTGGCCGACGTGGCAGAACGACATGTAGAGAAACCACAACAGCGCCAGCAGCGGTACGTTTGCGAAACCTAACAGCACCAGGGCGGAGACGCCGACCCCAACGTAGGCGAGCGTGGTGAGCAGGGTGTCGGAGCAATCGACCCAGAAGATCGTCGGCAGCGCGAGAAACGCCGAGAGCCGATCCGTGCGTTCGCCGATGCGGTCGAGGTAACTCGCGGCCGGCAGCAGTCCGTGCGCGCCGATCAGCGGCCGCACCTGCTGCGCGAGGGAGAGGAACGCCACGAAGTAGATGAGCCCCAGCCAGCGCAGGAAGACGAAACGCGTCAGCCAGTAGCGTCCGCGCAGATCCGAAACCGCGCTGGTCGTTTCGACGACGCTATCCATAGTTCCGCTCGTCCTGCGTTGCCCTTACCGGAGATGCCGTGACCGTGAAAGCGTTCGCCTTGTTTCCGCGCCGCGAAAATCCGCGCCGATCTACGCCCGACCGTCCGGCGAGGGACTAGTGATCGTGCAGTATCTCTTGGCGCTGCTGCCTAGCACGTCGCTGGAGCCGACGGCCCCTTCGGAGCGCGCCGCTCAGCGCCAAGCCGCTAAGCGGCGCCAAGACAAGTCCTGACCGTTTCTGCCGCACCCTTGCCGCGACCAGTCTTCCTACGTAGGATTCATCCTCAAGACCTTGAGGCTTATGACGCCCGTGGAGCAGACCAAGGTACGACGACAGCTTGCAGCGATTCTCAGCGCCGATGCTGTCGGCTACAGCCGGCACATGGCGGAGGACGAGGCTGCGACTGTTCAAACGCTTCAGTCGCACCGGCAGACGATTGGTGGATTTGTACGCGAGCATCGTGGGCGAGTCGTCGACGCCGTCGGCGACAACCTACTCGCGGCGTTCACGAGCGCGGTCGACGCGGTGGCCTGCGCCGTCGACATCCAAACGGAAATCGAGCGACGCGAGGCAAAGCTCCCGGAGGAGCGCCGTCTCCGTTTTCGCATCGGGGTCCACCTCGGCGATCTCGTCGTCGACGGCAGCCAGATCTTCGGCGACGGGATCAACGTTGCCGCTCGTATCGAGGCGCTCGCAGATCCCGGCGGAATTTGCGCTTCAGCTGCCGTCGTCGAGCAGGTTCGCGGCAAGGTGCAGGCGGCTTTTGAGGATCTCGGGGATCAGCACCTCAAGAACATTCCGGCTCCCGTCCGCACGTACCGAGTCCTCCCGACTGCGAATCCACCAGGCGGCGCAGCCTCCAGCGTGATGACGGTTGCAGGATTCGGCGGTCGGCCAGCCATCGCCATCCTCCCGTTTGAGAATCGCGGCAGCGACCCGGAGCAGGAGTACCTGGCTGACAGCATCGTCGAGGACCTGATCGCTCGGCTCTCCGCCTTCCGTCTCTTCCCCGTGATCTCGCGGAGCTCGACGTTCACGTACAAGGGAAAGCGAGTCGATGCCCGACAAGTGAGCCGCGAGCTGCGCACCCGCTACATCGTTGAAGGGAGCGTCCAACGACTCGCGGGGCGAATTCGCGTCACCGTTGAGCTCATCGATGGGATCTTGGGACATCAGATTCATTCGGAACGTTACGACCGCGAGCTCGGGGACGTCTTCGCGCTTCAGGACGAGATCGTTGTGGCAATCGTCGGCTCGATCGAGCCGGCCCTGGCCCGCGCCGAACGGCAGCGCGCCCGTTTGAAACCCACCACACACCTCGACGCCTGGGAATGTTTCCAGCGCGGCTCGTGGCTGCTGTTCGGGTTTCGGTCGCGAGATGAGCTCAACCAGGCCCTGCAGCTCTTTCGACGGGCACGCGATCTTGATCCCATGCTGTCGACAGCGGTTGCGTTGGAAGCTGTGTGTCATTCGGTGTCGCTGTTGTACCAGTGGTCCGAAGACCCGGCGACGTCGGTCGCTGAGGCCCTCAAGGCTGCCGAAGCCAGCACCGCGCTCGGCGAGGATGACCCGTGGACCCATACTGCACTCGGGCATGCTTGCTTGTACGCAGGCGAACCGCACCGCGCGATCGCGGCGTTTGAGCGCGCCCTCGAGCTCAATCCCAGTCAGACGATGGCGTATCAAGGGCTCGCTGTTGCTCTGTCAGTGGATCATCCCGATGAAGCCATACGCGTCATGGAGAAGGCCATCCGGCTCTCGCCGCGTGATGCGCAGATGCACCTGTTTCTTCATCAAATCGCGGTCGCACACCTGGTTGCCGGTCGATACGACGAAGCGCTCAAACGGGAACAGGACAGCCTGCGGCTCAGAGCTGACCAGCCCCATGTCTACCGAATCATCGCCGCCGCGTATGGCCACCTTGGACGCAGCGCGGAGGCGCTCGATGCACTCGAGAAGATGCTGCGACTGGCACCTCACTTCTCGATCGAGAACTTTCGCGCGTCAAACTCCACGGCTCTAGTCGATCGCTGTGTCGAAGGTTGGCGACGAGCGGGATGGAAGGAATGGTAGACCGCGTTCCCGGTGACAGAGACGAGTTCATGCGGCGCGCCCTCTGGCTGAGCGTCGCGTATAACTTTGGCGGTGCGCTGCTCTTTGCCTTCCCGTCGTCTCCACTCGGCCAGCTCGCGGGCTTGCCCATGTCTGTACCGCCCATCTACTGCGCGCTCTTGGCATTCTTTGTTGTTCTCTTCGGGGGTACCTACGCTTGGCTCGCCCGCCAACCGAACATCGATCGGCCGCTGGTTGCGTTCGCCGCGGTTGGCAAGGCGGGAGCCTTTGGGGTCATCCTCGCCTTCTGGCTTCTTGGTGAAGCACCTGGTCGCGGGGTATTGGCCGCCACCGGTGACTTGGTTCTTGCCGGTATCTTCGTGCGGTGGCTGCGGGCGAGCTGAGCGCGCGCAAGCAACTAGACTCGAAGACTGTCGCCCCAAGGAGGCGGGATCGTGTGGTCCTAGTCGATCATCGCGACCGCTTCGACCTCGACCAGCAGCTGCGGCACGGCGAGTGCGGAGATGACGACGTAAGTGCTCGCCGGATACTGGCCTTCTTTGAAGTGCCGCTGGCGTGCGGCAGCGATCGCGGGCCGGTAGGCGGCGTCGGTAACGTAGATGGTCAGCTTCACGATGTCGTCCATCGAGCCGCCGCAGGCCTCGACGACGATCCGTAGATTCTGGAATGCCTGCTCCACCTGCGCGGCGGCGTCGCCTTCTCCGATGAGCTTGCCGCTGCCATCGAGCGCGACTTGCCCGGCGATGAACACCGGGGTGCCGCTCTTCTTCACCGCATATGAGTACCCGGTCGGCTTCGCCATGTTCGTCGGGTTGATGATCTGTTTGGCCTTCATTTGATCTCCTCCGTGGATCTCCTCCGTGGGAACGATCGCTCGTGTATGACGGAGACCGGTGTCCGAAACAAGTCCATCTTGAGAGTCCATCCCGAGACACTCGCGCTTTTCTTGCCCATCGACAGGGTGTATGCGGCGCGGCATGGCTACCGACCATGAAGACCTCACCGCGCTGATCTATACGTACGCCGAGCGCCTCGACGCCGGCGACTTTGAAGCGGTCGCGGACTTGTTTGCGCACGCGACCTTCCGCAGCGATCGCCGTCCTGAAGTCCGGCGCGGCCGCGACGAAGTGCTCGCGGTGTATCGCGACACCGTCGCGGTCTACGATGGTTCGCCCGGTACCAAGCACGTCACGACGAATGTGATCGTTGAAGTCGATGCGGCGCGCGCGACCGCCACCGCGCGTTCGTACTACACGGTGCTGCAGGCGCGACCCGATTTGCCGCTGCAAGTCATCATCGCCGGCCGCTATCACGACCGCTTCGCGCGCGACCCGGCAACGCACACCTGGCATTTCACCGATCGGCTGGTGTTCGTCGATTTGGTCGGCGATCTGCGCTGCCATCTCAAGCGCAACGTCGTGTCGTCGTAAGGTTGCCGCCTAGTCTGACTCCGTAGTAGAAGCGGGCGCGTCTGAGGATAGAGGGGATGAACCTGCTCCGCGTCGTCGGTGTTCTCGCGGGCCTGGTTGGACTGGGCTGGATCGGCGTTGCCCGCTTTGGCTTCGGCCGGCTGCGCAATCTCGATTGGCTGATGGGCAGTGCCGTATCGGCCGCGCTTGTGCTGGTCGGACTGTTCCCCGACTCGTTCAATTTTCTCCTCGATCTGCTGTCGTTCGAAAAGGGCGGCGGCCAGCGCTTGATCGGCCTGCTCATCTTCGCTGTGCTGAGCTTGTACGCGTTGGTGTACCTGGCGCTGGCGCGCAATCGCCAACTCGAACGCGATGTCGATCGCTTGGTGCGCGAGCTGGCCAAGCGCGAGTTTCGCAAGCTCCATGACCCCACGTCCGCGCCGGTGTACGTCGTGATCCCGGCATACAACGAGGAGGCCAACATCGAGCACGTGTTGCAGCGGATTCCGAGCGAAGTGTGCGGACTGCCGGTGAAGACGTTGGTTGTCGTCGATGGCGCCACCGACGGCACGGAGGCCGTCGCGAGGCGATTGAACAAGGCGGCGCTCACGCAAGTGATCAACTGCGGCGGGGCGGCTGCGCTCAAGGCCGGCTACGAAGTGGCGATCGAGGCCGGTGCCGAAATCGTTGTCACCCTCGACGCCGACGGACAGCACTCCCCCGAAGAGCTGCCGCGATTGGTCCAGCCGATCGTGGATGACCGGGCCGACTTCGTGAACGGTTCGCGCGTGCTCGGGGTCTACGAGAAAGACAGCGTCGTGCGTGCCGCCGGCGTGGTGTTCTTCAATCGCTTGGTGAGCCTGCTGACGATGACGAAGATCACCGACTGCTCGAACGGCTTCCGCGCGATTCGCGCCACCCAGCTGGCGCGGCTCGACTTGCGCCAGCGGCAGTTCCACGCGTCGGAGCTGTTGATCGACGCGCTGAAAAAGGGACTGCGGGTAATCGAAGTACCGATCACCGTCAGCCGGCGATTGAGCGGGGAGAGCAAGAAGCCGGGCTCGTTCTGGTACGGGGTCGGGTTCGCGCGCGCGATCTTCAGTACCTGGTTGCGGTAGGTGCGGCCGCCAGCAGAGATCCGGCGGTGGTTTGCGGCGCTCGGCGCGTCGGCGCTGTTCGTCGTCGGGCTGATCTGGCTGGGGGCGCTCGACGACGTGCCGCGCCTGCTGCGCCGTCTTCCGGGCTCTGTCGTCGTGCTCGCGTTCGCCTGGCTGGTGGTGGCGGGCGCGTTGCGCGCCGCGCGCCTGCGCTGGATGCTGCCGACTCGGCCGACTT
Source organism: Binatia bacterium (assembly GCA_041477755.1). Lineage (GTDB taxonomy): Bacteria > Desulfobacterota > Binatia > HRBIN30 > JACQVA1 > JACOST01. The sequence continues at coordinate 4,293 of JBGOUW010000117.1, read as the reverse complement.
TGTCTACCACGTACGCGATCAATCAAGTCTACAACCTGGGCACGGCGGTCATTCCGACCGGGCTCGGCGAAGTGTTCGGCGTATGGCTACTCGGTCGCCGCCTGGCGGTGCCGGTCGGCAGCGCCGCCGCGGTGCTGCTGATCGGCCGCGTGCTCGACATCACGATCTTGCTGGTGATGTTCCTGGCGGCGTTCCTAGCCGGCGCCGTGACGGCGGGGTCGGCGCAACGTGCACTGGTGGCGATCGCGCTCGCGGCCATCGGAATCGTCGGACTCGCCGTGACATTCCGTTCCCATCTTGCCGCCCGTGCCAGCGTGCTGCTGACGCGCTGGGAGCAGGCGGCCAACGCGCCCGCGCTGCTGCGGCGCCTCCTGGCTGCCGTGCTGCGCATATTCGACGACTTCGCCGCCGTGGCGCTGGCGCCGCAGAGTTGGTTCCTGTTGGTGACAACAACTGCGGCGAGTCAGTTCGCCAATCTGCAGAGCTTGCGCGTGTTGTTGGCGGGGGTCGATCAACCGACGGATTTTACCGGAGCGCTGGCGATCTTTGTCGTCTATCTCTTTCTGCGCGTCCTGCCGGTGCAAGGTCTCGCGGGGGTCGGCACGCACGCAACGTGGTGGGCGCTTGCGCTGGTGGTCGCCGGCGTTGGGCGCGACGAGAGTCTCCCGATCGGCGCTGTGCTCTACCTTGCATACATGGTGTTGCTCGTTCTGCTGTGTGCGACGGGCGCGCCGCTGCTCTGGCTTGGCGCGCGCGCGCGGGATCACAATGGATAACGCATGACGCTCAGGCGGAGCGTCACTGCGTATCGGCTGCCGGCAGCCGCGATCTACGCGGCGTTGTGGACCGTTCTCTGGTTCGCTCCGTGGCAACTCTTGCTGCAGCCGTGGCCGTGGCTGCGGGCGCTGTTCGCCTTGCTGCTGTTCCTGCAGCCCGGTGCGCTGCTGCATGCCGCCCTGACGCGCGGCGTAGCCGCGCGCTTGGGCAGCCGTGCGGTGTACGGCTTCGCGCTGTCTGTCGCGCTGACGGGCACGATCGGTTTGATCGCTTGTGTGCTCCATCTGTCCTTTACATTCGTGATGGGAATCGTGTGGGTTGCCGGACTGCTCGGCCTTTTTCTGATTGCCCGCTGGGGAGTGCCACCAGCTGCCGCGCGTGATGACCGTGATCGGCTCAGCTTCGTCGAGGTGGTGCTGATGGCGGTCGTGCTCGTGCTCGCTGCCCGACTCGCGTTGTCACCAGCTGGGGGCAGCGACGCCGCTACGCACGTCGCGCGTCTCACCGGATTTCAACAATCCACGGCGCTCGGTTTCGGGTCGGTTGGATTTGGTGACGCCGTGCAGATTCCGCCGCGGTACTGGTTGGCGTACTGGCCGATGTGCGAAGCGGTACTGGCGGCCCTGTCGGGACTGCACGGACTCGAGCTCACCAGCGTCTACCTCGGCCCCCTGCTGGCCCCGCTCGCTGTCGCGAGCGCGTTCGAGCTGTCCCTGAGCCTCGGGCTCTCTCGACGCCTGGCGGTATCCGCCGTTGCCGCGCAAGTCGTGAGTTTGGTGCTGCTTGGTGGGCCCACGCAACCCGGCCAGATGTTCTTCAATCATCTCTGCGACGACAACGTGCTGGCCTCGTACATCCTTGCGCCGATCGCAATGGCGGCCGTCGCCAGGTTTCTGCGCGCTGGCCGGGGACTGCCGCTGGTTGGGTTGACTTACCTCGGCCTGGCCGTGACTCATCCGACCGTCTTCGGGTTCGCGTACCTGGTCACGGTTGCCTATAGCGGTGCCGAACTGCTGGGAGGCGTGTCATGGCGACGCATCATGGCGGCGCTGGCGGTGAGCACGCTGCTGATCGCCGGTGTGTCGACATTGCGGTTGGTTGATCATCCATCGCAGCAGCATGTGTACTTCAGCGTCGCCGCGGCGGAGGCGGCCGACGAAATGATTCCGACGCGATGGGCGCGCTTGTGGGTGAGCGCGGACCGGCGCACGTACGCGGTCGCGCGCCAAGTGGTACCGCCGGCGGCGCGCGTCGCGGTGTTGGTGGCGCTGGCGGCGGCGCTCGTGCAGTTCCGGCGCGTGCGCGCGGCGCGCTACGTGGTTGCCGCGTTGGGGCTGGCGGAGCTGACGTTGTGGCCGCAGACGGCCTGGCTGATCGGGATGTTGACTACGCCGTTTCACTTGTGGCGAGTGTGGTGGCAGGTCCCGTTCGGCATCGGACTGGTGGTGGTTGCCGGCGGCATGGTCATGGTCGTGCGCCTGCGCAAGAGTCTGCGCTCGCGTCTAGCGGCGCTGGGGCCCTGGGGCGAGTTAGGGTTGGTCGGCGCGCTCGTCGCGGTGATGATCGTTACCGGGCGACCGACCTGGGTCTGGGCGCTGCACCTGCCGCCGGACTGGCGAACGGTGGCGTACGCTGAAGGCGAGTTGCAGGCGAACGCAGTGTCGTGCCGACGCACGTTCGCGGATCTGATCGCGATCGGTCGGGCGATCGACACCCGCGCGCCCAACGGCGCGGTCGTCGTCGGTGACGTATGGGGTAAGCTCGCGACTGAAGTGTGGGGAACCAACGACTTCATTCCGAGCGTTTCGACGAAGGCGCGCTTGGTAGTGTTCCGCAGCGACGAGCAGACGGCGCAGCACGGCGGTGTCAGTCTCACTGAAGCGCGGCGGCGCATTGTACGGCTCAAGCAGGTCTTTGACGACGAGACGCCGGTGGCCGAGCGCCTGCGTATTCTCGACGAGTTTGGGGTCGAGTACGTTGTGTCGTGTGGCGAGTGGTCGATGCCATCAGCGTTGGCCGCGGGGCCTAGCGCGCTTCATCTGGAAGAGACGGCGGGCAATCTGCACCTCTATAGACTTGCGGGGTTTGCCCTCGCTGCACCCGACGAACGGCGTGAGCCGGGTTCGCCACCGGGACGCGATTCATGACGCGGCGTCGGCTGGTGGCAGCCAGCGCGTTGCTTGCCTGGTCCGCGCTGTGGTTCGCTCCGTGGCAGCTCTGGCTGCAGCCGTGGCCGTGGCTGGGCACGGCGCTGGCGTTGGCTCTGTTCATTGCGCCCGGCATGGGGCTGCACGCGTGGATCACTCGCGGCACGGTGGTGCGCGTGAGTGGCCGCGTGACGTACGGCTTCGCCCTGTCAGTGCTGGTGACCGGCGTGATCGGATTGGTCGGATGTGTGAGTCATCTGTCGTTCACGTTCGTCATGGCATCGCTGTGGGTCGTGGGACTCCTCGGTCCGGCGACGCTGGCGCTGTCCAATTCGGCGACAGCGGGCGCAGCTGACGGCCGGGCTGGCGATGCGATGAGTTGGCTCGACTGGCTCGAAGGCGCCCTCGTGCTGGCAATTGCGGCGCGGCTAGCGTTTGCACCCGCCGGCGGCAGTGATGACCTCACCCACGTCGCACGGATCACACAATTCCAATCCGGCGATTCCTTGGGCTTCGCGTCGATCGCCTTTGGCGATGCCGTGCGGATTCCACCACGCTACTGGCTTGCCTATTGGCCGCTGTGTGAAGCGGTGCTGTCAGCGCTCTCGGGTGTACACGGCTTGGAGTTGACGACTAACTATCTCGGCCCGCTGCTGGCGCCGCTCGCCTTTGTGAGCCTGTTCGAATTGGCGCGCAGCTTAGGATTGTCACGCCGGTTGGCCATCGCGACGTTGGCCGCGCAGCTCATCGCTTTGGTGATGCTCGGCAAACCGTGGCAGCCGGGGTTGATCTTTCTCAACCGTGTGACCGAAGACAAGGTGATGGCGGCCTACCTGTTGGCCCCGGCCGGCGTGGCGGCCGCGGCGAGCTATTTTGGCACCGGCGCTCGGTCGTGGCTGGTGTTGGCGCTACTCGTCTCCGCTGCCATCGCTCTGAGCCATCCAACCATCTTCGGGATCGCATACCTGTTCATGCTTGCGTACTGCGCAGGGGAGTTGCTCGTCGCTGCGCCGCGCGGACGCGTGGTGCGCCTGGCGATCGGCCTGACGGTGCTGGCGGCGGCCGTCTCGTCATTGCGCTTCGTTGCGCATCCCGCGCGCAGCTATGTCCACTTCACGGTCGCGTCGGCGGACCGGGCGGGTGTGCTGACACGCGCGCGCACGGAGCAATTGTGGATCAGCGCCGACGACCGTCACTACGCCGTCTCGCGTCAAGTCATTCCGCCCACCGCGCGCGCGACGGGCGGAATGACTCGACGCGAGCCGGCGTAGTGACGGTCGTCGGCGCTGATCCCCAATTGCTCCGTGCGCGCGCGTGTCAGCACACCCGCCCGGTCCGCCGACGCGACCGTGACGTGGACATAGCGGCG
>JBGOUW010000584.1:0-3100 GCA_041477755.1 Binatia bacterium | reverse complement strand
GCGGAGCCTGTCAATGAAAATGAGACAGTCATGTTCCGAATTTAGTGTAGCGCCCGCAGCGCCGAGAGACTGATCGACACGGCGTGCACGGTGTTTCTGGGGGTACCTACGTCCTCACTCAGGTTGAGTTCGTGGCGCTGATGCGATCCTACGAGATCGTTTTTCTCATCCGGGATCGCGGGTCGCGGTTTTGGCGGGTTGATCCACACCTCGGCGGGCACGGCGGCCGGTTGCGGCATGCCGCGCACGAAGCGCTCGGGATGCGCCGCGTATGCGGCGGCGAGCACGTGGGCGCGTTCTGCGACCCGCTGGTTGGCTAACCCGTAGTGCACATCGTGGGGCGTCAACAAGCCGATGCCGCTGTGCCGGTGCTCGGTGTTGTACCAGGGAAAGAAGGTCTGACAGAAAGCGCGCGAGTCCACGATCGAGCCGAAGCGATCGGGAAACTGCGGCCGGTACTTCATCGTCTTGAATTGCGATTCGGAAAACGGGTTGTCGTCCGAGACGTAGGGACGGCTGTGCGATTTGATGACGCCAAGATCGGAGAGCAGAAGTGCCACCGGCTTGGAGGTCATCGAGGATCCGCGATCGGCATGAATGGTGAGCTGCCCAGGGATGATGCCCTGTCGTGCGCAGGTTTCGCGGATCAGCTTCTCGGCCAGCTGCGCACTCTCCCGGTGCGCCACCATCCACCCCACCACGTAGCGGCTGAAGACGGCCAGGATCACGTACCGGTAGAAGTAGGTCCACTTCGCCGGACCGAGCAGCTTGGTGATGTCCCAACTCCACAGCTCGTTGGGTGCGGTGGCCAACAGCTGTGGGGCGGCGTAGCGGGGGTGGCGCAGTTGATTTCGCCGCTCGCGGACTTCCTGGTGCTCCTCGAGGATCCGGTACATCGTGCGCTCCGAGCACACGTAGCGCTGCTCATCGAGCAGACCAGCGTAAACCTGAGCCGGAGCGAGATCGACGAAGCGGGGCTCGTGCAGGACATCCAGCACAGCCGCCCGCTCGGCCGCTGGCAGGGTTCTGGGCGGACCCGGACGAGAGACGACTACGGCCGGCTTCGGTTTGCATCGCCGGTAGTAGCTCGCCGTGGACACCCCCAGCGCCGCACAGGTCGGCGACACTCCGAGGCGTGGCCCGACTTCCTTTACCGCCTCCATCATGATCTCTCGTTGTCCAGCGGCGTCCCCAGCAACGCCGCAACTTTTTTTGGGACTTCCACCAGCGCCTCGGCCCGCTCCGCACGCTTCTTCCAACGCACGATCTCGCGCTCCTGCTCGACGATCTTCTTGTCCCGAGGATCGGGGGCACTGGCCTTTGGACCGCGCTTCTTCGGCGCCAGCCCATCGAGCTCGCCCCGGTCCCGCGCCGACCGCCAACTCGAAAGCAGTGAGGAGTATAGCCCTTCACGTCGCAGCAACGCGCCGAGATCTCCGGGCTTCGTGCAGCGGTCCGCCTCGCGCAAAATCTTCTGCTTGTACTCCGCCGTGAATCGCCGCCGCTGCGCTTTCGTCAACACCTCGGTCTCGGCCGCCGCCGACGATGCGGAAACTCCAGTCGCCCTACGGGCGCCTTCCGTTCCCGCATCGTCAACATCAACCACCTTCTGCTCCACCAACTTCATCCATCTCTGCCTCCCCGCCCTCTACAGTAAACTATTGCCACCTGACTGTCTCACGATCATTGGCAGAGAGGGCCGGAGCAGACGCCCCAACGGCAAGTCGTGTTTTTCAAAGGGCGTGTGGCCGGGACGCCCAGGGTCCCGCAGGCACCCCCGCCGGCGATCGAAGCGATGAAGCGCAAGATCGACAGTCCGCTAGGCCGACTGATCTACGGCCGACGCATCGCCACGGTGGAGCCGGTGTTCGGCAACCTACAGAACAAGGGCATGCGGCGCTTCACGTTGCGTGGGCGCAAGAAGGTGGACGCGCAGTGGAAGCTCTTCACGCTGGTGCACAACATCGAGAAGATCGCGCACTACGCCGCGGCATGAAGGCCGCGCAGCCGACAAAGCGGCGCGCTGGTTCAGCCCTCGCCACGCGAGCCGAGCTGACCGTCGGATGAGATCCGTGCTGCCACGATCGCCAGGCAAAGCATTTGCCAACCGCCACCGGGTTTTTCTACAAGCTCGTTAGATGTCCAACCGGTCCCACGTGCCACAGATGAAGCAATCGCTTGGCTTGGTCTCACTCGTCGTTCGCGACTACGACGAAGCGCTCGACTTCTTCGTTGGCAAGTTGGGATTCCTTCTTCTCGAAGATTCGTTCATCCCCGAGCAGGCGAAGCGATGGGTTGTCATCACGCCCCCAGGCGCGAGTGAGTCTCGTCTCCTGCTGGCGAGGGCGTCAACGCTAGAGCAGGATCACGTATCGGCGCACAAACCGGCGGTCGCGTGTTTCTATTCCTCTACACGGACAACTTTTGGAGGGACTACGAACACTACAAGGCGCAAGGTATCGTCTTCGTTCGCGAGCCGAGGAACGAACCGTATGGCACGGTCGCCGTGTTCAAGGACCTCTATGGAAACCTCTGGGACCTGGTCGAACCGACGAGCCATATCAAGGCAGCGAAGTGACGCCTCCCATGACCGACCGTGACCCCACAGCTTCGATTCGCTTCTACTTCAGCTTCCGCAGCCCCTACGCCTGGCTTGCAGCCGAGCGCCTTGAGCCAGAGATTGGGGTTCTCGGGGTCGCGATCGAGCGGATCGCAGTCTACCCAACACCCGCGCTGTTCCCGAACCTTCTCGCGACGACACCGGCCAAGATCGCCTACCTCGTGCAAGACATCCGGCGTCTGGTGCGCGAGCGCGGGCTGACAGTGCGGTTTCCCTCGGCTGTAGATCCCGACTGGTCGCTCTCGCATGCTGCCTTCCTGGGCGCGCAGCAGCAGGGCGCGGGGCACAAGTTCATGTTGGAAGCGTTCCGCAAGCGTTTTTGCGAAGGCCTCGACCTCGGCGACGACGACGTCATCGCCGACGCCGCCCATCGGGCCGGGCTGGATCGGGGCGCCATCCTGGCCGCGGCTCACTCCGACGCGCTTCGCGCCGAAGCGTCCGATGGCTTCCGTCTCGGCATCGAGCGCGACGGCATCTTCG
>JBGOUW010000133.1:0-10481 GCA_041477755.1 Binatia bacterium | reverse complement strand
CGGTCGCCACCGAGCTGCGCCGCAAGGCCGGTGAGATCTATGGCTTCGCACCGGAGCAGATCATCGCCGGCAACGGCTCGGACGACTTGCTCGCGTTGATCGTGCGAGCGTGCGCCAGCGTCGGTGACCGCGTCGTGTACCCGATGCCGACGTACAGCCTCTACGACACGTTGGTCGCCATTCAGGATGCGGAGGCGGTTCACGTCCCGTTTCCGGACGACTTCACGCTGCCCGTAGCGGCGCTGCGTCAGCTCGATGGACGGGTGACGTTCGTCTGCAATCCCAACGCGCCGTCGGGAACCGTGACGCCGGTGGCGGTCATCGAGGAGTTGGCGCGCGCGTTGTCAGGCCTGTTGGTGGTGGATGAAGCGTACGTGGACTTTGCCGACGCAACCGCGCTGCCGCTGGTGCAGCGCTATCCGAACGTCGTCGTGCTGCGGACGTTCTCGAAGTCGTTCTCGCTGGCGGGTATGCGCATCGGGCTTGGGTTCGGCAGCCCGGCGGTCATTGAAGAGTTGAACAAGGTGAAGGACTCGTACAACTTGAACCGCTTGAGTCTGGTTGCCGCCGTGGCGGCGCTCGAAGATTGCGCGTGGATGGAGCGCAACGTCGCGCGCATCCGCACGACACGCGCGACACTGATCGAGCGCTTGCGCGCGCTCGGTCTGCACGTGTTGCCGAGTCAAGCGAATTTCGTCCTGGCACGCCGTCCGGGACGGAGCATGGGTGAAATCCAGCGCGCGCTGAAGCAACAGGGTGTGCTGGTGCGCTACTTTGATACGCCCGACCTACACGATGCGCTGCGCGTCACGGTCGGAAGGGATGAAGAATGCGAGGCGCTGCTCGTCGCACTGAAGCCGTTGCTCGCGTGAGCAGCAAACACGTGTACGCCTCACGAGTCACGAACACGAGTCACGAGTCACGATTTCAATCTTCTGCACCGAAGTGTTCGTCGGCGGCGGGCGGTTCGCCCTCGTCGTCCTCTTCCTCGTGCTCTTGAGTTTGCAGAGCCGGTGAGGGCGACGTGATGGGTGTCGGCTGCTCGATGAAATCCTTCTGCTGCTTGTCGAGCCGCGTGAATACGTAGTCGCGCACCAAGAAGACCGTGTCGGTGCCCTGCGCCATCGCGGTGTACTCGGACTTGGTCGGCTCCGGTTGGCGCCGGCCGATCAGTACGCCGCCCAACGCGGCATCGTTGGCGCCGCGCAACGCAATCGAGAGCAGCGGTGGTTCGAGGCCGAAGTCGGTGCGATTGGCGGGCTTGTCGCTCGCAATGTCGAAACCCTTGAGGTCGTGCAGGTCGCTGAGGTACTGCGTGATCGCCGTCTCCAACGGCTTGGCATCGCCGGCACCGTCGACACGCCACTTCTGATCGTCGCCGCGCGCGAACTTGATCATGGCGCCGTCGACGCGCTTGATCTCAACGGCGCGCACGGCATCCTTGTCGAAGGCGAGCACGGTCTTGTCGCGGAAGTCTTTCAGCTCCTTGTTGAGATCGCGGAACACCCACTCGCTGACGGTGTAGATCGTCGGCCGCGTGCTCGCCTTGACGAAGATCTCCTTCTTGTCATTCTCCTTGCCGACGAGCAAGGCGATTTCGCTGTCGTTCTTCGCCAACGTGAGCGCGACAACGAGGCGCGGCGTGTCGAGGCCGTAGGGCGTGAGGTCCTCGGCGCCCTCGGTCGGAAAGTCGACCGCGCGCATCGACTTCAACGTGGAGAGCAAGGTGCGGATCGTCGCCGGATCAGCCGGGTAGGTGGCGGGCCGCTCGATTGTCCACTTGTCGTCCTTCTTCGCGAGTTGGAGGTTCTGGTGCTCGCTGACGATCGAGATCTTGCGCACATCGTCGTCGGCGAACGCGAGGATGGCCTTGTCGCGCAGGTCCTTGACCTGCTTGTCCATCCCCGAGCGGAAAGCCGAACTGGTCAGCAGGACCTTCTTGTCGTCGTCGCGGCTGATGTAGGTGGAAAAACCGACGGGAGTGTTCTTGCCGACCAGAATGCCGGGCAGGTCCTTGTCCTTCAACTTGACCTTGACGGTAACGAACGGTTTGTCGAGGCCGTAGACGGAGAGATCGGTCTGGGAATTTTCGAGTTCCTTCTTCAGCTCGCACTCGGCGATCGCGTTGACGAGATTCTTGGCCGCGGTGTCATCGGCGGCCACGTCGATTGGTTTGGCAATGCGCCAGCCGGTGTCGTTCTTGGTCAGCTCAATGGTGTGATCGAAATAAGTGAGGATGACCCCGATGGCGTCGTCGGCCTTGAACTCGAAAACCGTCTTCTTCTTCGCTTCCTGCGCCGCCTTCTCGAATTCGACGAAGTAGACGTAGGCGCCGAGTCCGGCGGCAACGAGAAGAAGGATCAGCGTCGTGCGAAAGCGCATGGCCGCGCGCAGTTTGGGGCGCCGCTACTCGCGGCGCCACCAGACGACTAAGCCGGCCATCAGCAGGAGTTCGGGGATGACCAACACGGAGAGGTAGAAGATAACCGTGCCTTGATCCTGGGTGAACTGCACGCGCGAGGCACGGATCGTCTTGGTGCGCACGGAGACGAGATCGCTCTGGCCAACCAGCCAGTCGATCGTGTTCAGCAACAGGTCGCGATTGTAGTACGTGCCTTCGATGTTGCGGTTGTCGGCGAACTCGATGCTGCCGAACACCGCCACGCGGCCTTCGCCCTCGCCGATGCCCATTTCCTTGAGCTTACCGTCGACCACAGCGGCGACCGACACCGGTCCCTTGCGATCGGTTGCCGGATCGAGGCTGGCTTCGCTGCGCTGGAACAGGGCTTCGAGGTCGCTCTCAGCCCAGCTCGACGGACTGGTCTTCACCAGTTCGGTGACCACGAGACCCTTTTTACCGGCGGCGTCCATTTGGACCGAGCGGGCCATCGGGAAGATCGTGCGCTGCTTGAAGTCTTTGGTGATTTCATGCGTGGCGTAGGTGTTGGCGAGCGGTGCGAGGCCGAGCGCCGGACCTTGGAACAAGCGCACCACTTGATCGACGACGACGTCGTTGCCGAGCTTCAGGCCCCATTCGCCGAGGAGCGCGGCGAACTGATTGTTGATGCGCGGCGGGATCATGAACAATACGCGGCCACCCTTCTTGAGATAGGCGCCAATCGCGTCGATCTCATGGTCGGTGTACGGCCGCGCCGTGGCGACCACCAAAGTTACTGAGCAGTCGTCCGGCACCTTGTCGATGGTTGCCAGCAACGTCTTGGTGACTTCGTAGTTCTCGTTCGCCAGGTCGGCCTTCAAGGCTGAGAAGCCCTTGGCATCTTCGGCGTTGTCGATATCCGGTTCGCCGTGCCCTTCGATCATGCACACGATCTTGTGCGTCGTGCGGGTGACCTTGATGATCGCGTTGGTGAGATTCTCCTCGTTGGGCTGAGAGATCGTCGTGGTCTCGTTGCCGTACTCGAGTCGGATCGTATTGTAGGCACTGACCTTGTATTTCTCCGCTTGCTCAGGCTGGCGATCGGGGTCGATCATCTCGAACTTGATCTTCGCCGATTGGTCCGCATAGCTGGTGAGCAAGTCTCTCAACTCGGGATTGATGCCGCCTTCAACGAAGGCTTGAACGGCGAGATCGTTCTGCAGGTTTTTCACCACGCTGATCGACTGCGGCGACAAGCTGAACACGTGCGCTTCGGTCAGATCGAACTTGTGGTGGTTGCGCGCCAGGATGTAATTCACCGCGACGAGGATGACGATGAACAGCAGCGACGAGACGATCGTGTTGGCCCCGTACTTGGTCGAGCGTTCACCGACGAACTGGCGCAGGTTGTCGAGGCCGGAACTCAAGTAGGCAATCAAGGCGAACAGCCCGACCAGCCCGTGCGAGCCGATGTAGAGGAGGTCGAACGGGCTGCGGCCGCGCGTCAGGAAGGCCGCCACCCCCGCGAACAAAAGCAGGATGATGCCGATCAGGCCGAGGAGTCCGTTGGAGCGCCGCACGACTATCTCCAGCGAATCGACTCGACCGAACGATGGGCAAGGAACAGCGACAGAACGATCACGCTGAGGAAGTACGTCACATCCTTGGTATCGATCACACCCTTGACCATCTCGCCGAAGTGCTCAGTCAGCGAAAGGTAACGCAACACCGCGCCCATCACCTCGCCCGATGTGTCGGCCGGCCACGAGATGATGTAGAGCAACAGCAGGGTGACCAGACAGCTGACGGCAGCGATGATTTGGTTCTCGGTGAACGACGAGGTCAACAGCCCGACGGAAATGAACGCGGTCGCCAGCAGCAACAGACCGAGATAGCCCGACGCGATGATGCCGATCTCCGGGTTGCCGTAGAGCAGCAGGATCAGCGGATAGACGCCGGTGAGCAGCACCATGATCAGCGCGAACACAAAGGCGCCGAGGAACTTGCCAAACACGATGGCCGTGATCGAAAGGGGCGAGGTCATCAGCAGCTCGTAGGTGCCGCTGCGTTTCTCTTCGGCAAAGCTGCGCATGGTAATCACCGGCACGAGGATCACCAGCACCACCGAGAGATTGTGCAGCAGCGGAGCGATGACGAAGTCGTTGAGGTTGAGTCGCGTCACGGCTTCGGGGTTCTTCATGCTGGTGTAGAGGCTGAGCAGGAAGTTGAACCGCGCCAGCAGATTGAAGAAGAACCACCCGCCGAGCAGGAGGAACCCGGTCAGCACCACGTACGCGACCGGTGACACGAAGTACGATCGCAGCTCTTTGGCGGCGATGGTCAGAATGTTTTTCACGCGGTCACCTCCGCGGGTGGCGCGGAACTCGCGGCGGTGTCGGTGCTCACAGCCCTGAGGAACACTTCTTCGAGCGACGCTCCCCGCGTCAGGTTCTCCATGGTGTCTTCGAGCACGATACGGCCGCGGTTGATGATCACGACCTTCTCACAGATCTGCGAGACTTCGGGCAAGATGTGGGTCGACAAGATCACCGTGCGGTCGCGGGCGAGTTCGCGGATCAGCGTGCGAATGTCGATGATCTGTCGGGGGTCGAGTCCGATCGTCGGTTCGTCGAGCACCAACACCGTCGGGTTGTGAATCAACGCCTGCGCCAGACCCACGCGCTGCCGATAGCCCTTCGAGAGATGGCCCGCCAAGCGTTTGGCGACTTCTGTCAAGCCGCACACCTGCAGGGCGCGATCGACCGCCGCGGGCAGCTCGCGCTTGGCGATGCCCTTGATCCGGCCGACGAATTGCAAATAGCCGGTCACCGTCATGTCGGAGTAGAGCGGCGGGTTTTCCGGCAGATAGCCGATTCGTTTCCGAACTTCGTAGGATTGTTCGAAGATGTCGAAGCCAGCCACCTTCACGGTGCCCGCGGTCGCGGGCAGGAAGCCGGTGATGACGCGCATTGTCGTCGTCTTGCCCGCGCCGTTGGGGCCCAGAAAGCCAAGGATCTGGCCAGCCTGTGCGACGAACGACACATCGTCGATCGCGGTGATGTCACCATACCTCTTGGTGAGGTTGCGTACTTCGATCATAGTTCGTCGCGTTGAGACGTTCTCAGCGCGGGAACATTCAATTGCTTCCCGCGAAGAAAATCGCACCGCGCTCTTATTCAGTCGATCCGGTTTTGTCAACTGCGAGCGCGCGGTTGCCGGGCCGCTGGTTGGACTTGGTGGGGGCCTTTTGTTACTCCCGCCTCTGCCCCTATGCCCCCCGCCGCGCCGCAACTGTTCCTGATCGACGGCAGCTCCTACATCTATCGCGCGTTCTTTGCGCTCCCCCCGCTGACCAGCTCGAGCGGGATGCCCACCAACGCGGTCTACGGGTTCACCACCATGGTGCTCAAGCTGCTGCGCGAGGTCAGCCCGCGCCACATTGCGGTGGTGTTCGATGCGCCGGGTGAGACGTTTCGCGATGCCCTGTTCGAAGCCTACAAGGCGAACCGGCCGCGCATGCCCGATGACCTTGCCGCGCAAATCCCGCTGGTCCACGAAGTGGTCGCGGCCATGGGCCTGCGTTCGCTTCTGATCGCCGGCGTCGAGGCGGACGATGTCATCGCCACGCTCACCGACCGGTTTAGCGCCACGGATGTCGAGTGCGTGGTGATCACTGCCGACAAGGATCTCATGCAACTGGTTGGCCCGCATGTGCGTTTGTGGGACACGATGCGCGACCGCTGGGTCGACGTCGCTGCGGTGCACGAACGCTTGGGCGTCGCCCCGCATCAGGTTGTCGACGTGATGGCGCTGATGGGTGACAGTGTCGACAATATCCCCGGCGTCAAAGGGATCGGTGAGAAGACCGCCACCGCGTTGATTCAGCACTTCGGCAGCCTCGACAATCTGCTCGATCGGCTTGATGAGGTCGAGCAGAGCGGCATCCGCAACGCGAAGCGGGTCGCGCAGCTATTGCGCGACGGCACCGACGCCGCCCGCCTGAGTCACTCGCTTGCGCTGGTGCGGCGCGATGTCCCGATCGAGGCTACGCTCGACGACTTCCGCTACGACGGCCCCGACACGGCGAGGCTGCGCGAGTTGTTTCTGCGGCTCGGCTTTCAATCGCTGGCGCGCGAACTGAGCAGCGGCGCTGCGCCTTCGACGGTCTCGTTGCGAGTGCTTGAATCGGCCGCCGAGGTTGCGGCGTTGCACGAGGTTGCCGGCCAAACGAAGCGGATCGGTCTGGCGACCGTCGGCATGGTGCCCGGCGACGACCACTCCCCGACGGCACGGGCGGAAGCCATCGTTCTCGATGCCGGCGACGGCAGGCCCGCGCAGGGCGCTCTATCCGCCGCCGCGGTGCAGGGGGCGCTTGCGGGTCTGCTTGCCGATCGCGAGGTGGAGAAGGTCGGTCACGATCTCAAGCAGGATTTGCTGCGACTGGACCCGGAGATGGTGGTCGGCGGGCGCTGCTTCGATACGATGGTGGCATCGTACTTGATCGATCCGGGGGCGTCGCATCGGATTGAGGACATGGCGTTGGACCTCCTCGACGTGAAGCTCAGCGAGTTCCGCCAAGACGCCCAGAACATCGCGGCTGGCGTCGCGGTGTTGCCACGGCTCGCCGCCGAGTTGAGCACTCGACTCGACGGACTCGAAATGGCCTCGCTGTTTCACGAGATCGAGATGCCGCTCATGCGCGTCCTGCTTGACATGGAGCGACGCGGCGTTCGGTTGGATGTTGCGGCGCTGAGCAAGATGAGCGCGGAGTTCGAGCAGCGCCTCGCGGTCCTGATCGCCGAAATCCACGAACTCGCCGGCGGCGAGTTCAATCTCAATTCACCGCCGCAGTTGCGGACGGTGTTGTTCGAGCGGCTCGGTCTATCGACGAAGGGCGTGCGCAAAGGCAAGACCGGTTTGTCGACCGACGTCGACGTGCTGACCCGTCTCGCCGAACAGCATCCGGTCCCGGCGAAGATCCTCGACTACCGGGCGCTGGCGAAACTGAAGTCGACCTACATTGACGCGCTGCCGGCGGCCGTCAATCCGCAGACTGGACGGTTGCACACGTCGTTCAATCAGACCGTCGCGGTCACCGGACGGCTCAGCTCTAGCGATCCCAACCTGCAGAACATTCCGGCGCGTGGCGAGGAGGGACGCCGTATCCGGGCCGCGTTCATCGCCGATCCGGGGTGTGTTCTGGTCGCGGCGGACTACTCGCAGATCGAGCTGCGCGTGTTGGCGCACTTGGCGCAGGATCCGGCGCTGATCGAGGCATTCCGCACCGGTGCCGACATCCACGCGCGTACCGCCGCCGAGATGTTCAACGTGCTGCCGGGAACGGTGACCCCCGACATGCGGCGCGCCGCCAAGGTGATCAACTTCGGCATCATCTACGGCATGGGACCGCAGCGGGTGGCGCACGAGTTGGCGATCCCGCTCGCCGAGGCGCAGCGCTACATCGACAACTACTTCGGCCGCTACGCCGCCGTGCGCCGCTATCTCGACGAGACCGTCGTGACCGCGCGCACGCGCGGCTACGTGACCACTCTGTGCGGCCGACGCCGCGGGTTACCCGATCTCGCCAGCCGCGATCGATCCGTGGTGCAGGCCGCCGAACGGACGGCCACGAACACCCCGATTCAGGGATCGGCTGCCGATATCATCAAGCTGGCGATGGTTGCGCTCGACCGCCGCTTGCGGGCCGAAGGGCTGCGTGCCGCCATGATCCTGCAGGTTCACGACGAACTCGTGTTCGAAGTGGCGGAAGGCGACCTCGACCGCGCGCAGGGGGTGATCCGCACCGAAATGGAAGGCGTGATGAAGTTGGCCGTTCCGCTGCGCGTCGACATCGGCAGCGGCCGGCATTGGGCCGCGGCGCATGCCTAGTCCCACCACGAGCCGGTTGCCGGCGCTTCATATGAATACAGGCTGCGGCTACGCGTCTATCTCCAGCAAAGGCGGCCCGCGTGGAACGTAGCGACCATGAGCTCGTTCGCGCGAGTCGTGCCGGAGATGCCGACGCGTTTCGCGAACTGGTGGAGCGCTATCAGCGTAAAGTGGCCGCGGTGGCTCTCGGCATGGTCCATAATCGCGACGATGCGTTAGAGCTGACCCAGGAAACCTTCATCAAAGCGTTCGAGAACATCAACAAGTTCAAGGGAGAGTCCAGCTTTTACACCTGGCTGTATCGCATCGTGGTCAACCTCGGCATCGACTTCCAGCGGCGTGAACGTCGTCACCCGACGATCGCGCTTGAAACCCCGACGCTCGGCGGCGGCGAGCTCGGCGACAACTTGGCGAGCGAACCATCCTTCGAACCCTATCGCAACGTGCGCTCGCGCGAGGTCGGCGACCGCGTCACGCAAGCAATCAACGAGTTGACCCCTGATCACAAAGCCGTCATACTTTTACGCGAAGTTGAGGGCCTCTCGTATGATGAGATCAGCCGCGTAATGCTATGCTCGAAGGGCACGGTGATGAGCCGCTTGCACTACGCGCGCAAGAAGCTCCAAAGCAGACTCCGGGACGTGTTGTAGGCGAGGCCCATGCGACATCGAGCAGCCTGTCCGATTGCCCCCTGGGAGCCGCAGCGATGACGTGTCGTGACGTCAGCGGATTGCTCCCGTTGTTCTTCGACGGCGAACTCGAAGCGCGCCAAATGCGTGCCGTCGCCCTCCACAGTAGCCGTTGCGCCGAGTGCGAAGGCGAATTGCGCCAGATTGAACGCGTGCAAGACATCGTGGCCGCGACCCTGAGTGCCCGTGTCGACGAGCTTGATCTCAGTCAAGTGTGGCCCGCGGTCAAGCGGCGCATCGGGACGATCCGCGTTCCCTGGACGCAGCGCTTGCGGCTGTGGTCGGAGGAGCGCGACGTCACGCGTTGGATCGGCATCCCCGCGTTGAGTGCGGCCGCGGCAACCGCCGCCGTGGTGTTCGTCCTCTCGTCCGGCAGCGTCACGAGCGTTACCGAGGCCCCGCAGATTGCGGAAGCGTCGCCGATCGACAACACGGCCATTATCGATTCGCTCGACAGCAGCGCCGAGAACGTTGCCGTGTTGAACGAACCCGAAACCAATACGACCGTCCTGTGGGTGAACGACGACAGCGACTACGGCGGCGAAGGGTTCCCGCCGTGACGCGCGCGTGGGCGCCGCTGTTGGCGATGCTGTCGGTCGCCTCTGGCGCTGCGATTCCCTCTCCCTCGTACGCCGCAGACTCCGTCGAGGTACACATCGGCGCGGTGTTGGCGAGCAATTCCGGCCAAGAGTTCGATCCCCGCCTGGTGGCGATTCACCGGCAACTGCGCACGCTGTTCCCGTACTCGTCCTATCGCCTGGTGAAAGAAGACCAGAAAGTGGTCGCGGCCGGCGGCAAACTCGGATTCGAGATTCCGGGTGGGCGCTACCTGCTGGTGATGCCGAAGGCCCTCAAGAACGAACGCGTCTCGATGCGCGTGATGCTGATCCAGGGCACGCGCCCCGTCGTCGATACGGTCATCACGCTGCGCAATCGCGCCACCCTTTTAGTCGGTGGGCCGCGCCACAAGGAAGGCGTGCTCATCATCTCGATCGGCGCGGTGGGCACAACGACCGCCGCGGCGACCGCCGACGAACCGCTCAATGTCGCCCCGCAATGATCATCGAAGCCGTCACCGACTGGCTCGCCGGCACCACGCCCGAGATGTGGTTTGACCACGCACTGCGCGCGCTGCGCCTGTGGGGGCCGATCGTCACGCTCCCCGGTCTGGCTGCGCCGGTCAGCGCGCTGGGCGGCCTGCTGGCCTTGGCGATCCTTTCGGGCGTGGCGCTCGCTTCGCTCGCCTGCTTCGTCGTTGCGGCGCTGGCGCTCTATCTGGTGCTGAGCGAGATCTTCGGCCTTCAGTTGGAACTCGCGGTCGCGTAACTCCCGATTACGACTGTCCGCCCTTGGCGCGGTAGTACGAAATCAGAATGTCGGCGATCTCGGGTCGCAGGACTTTCGCGTCGGGTCGCTCGCCGGTAGTGAGCGCTTCGCGAATCTTCGATCCCGAGATGGACACCGGCTTTTCGTTGGGGTGCTGCTCCATCAATTCGACCCGCCCGGCGCTTTCGAAGTAAGCGGCG
>JBGOUW010000265.1:0-7012 GCA_041477755.1 Binatia bacterium | reverse complement strand
GTTCGGACCGTGGGTGCTCGCGCCGGCAGCCAACATTATTTCGATCCCAGCGACCATCTCAGCGAAGACGGCGACGCTGATCGAGCCGTTCGCCGCGGCATTACACGCCGTGCAGACACTCAACCCACGCGACGGCGATCGCGTCGCGGTGCTGGGTCCGCGGCGACTGGGCTCGCTGGTGATCGCCGCGCTCTTCGCGTGGCGCAGACAATCGGGGCGGCGCTACGAAATCCTCGCGATCGCCCGCCATGCCGAGCTGCGCGCGCTGGCGCGTACGCTCGGCGCCGACGACGCGATAGATGCCGACGCCGGGCGACCACTGCGCGACATCGCCGACAGCGTCGTGGAAACCACCGGTAGTCCCAGCGGCCTGGCGCTCGCGATTCAGCTCGCCACCCGCGAGGTCCACGTGAAGTCGACCACCGGACAACCGACACTCGGGCTGGCCCATCTCACCGAGATGGTCGTCGATGAGATCAAGCTGGAAAGAGTTCAGGGTTCGAGCGCTCAACGGTTCGAGGGGCTAGCGGTTGTACTGGGCGACGTGCCGATGGCGATCCAGCGCGACCTGGAATCGCGGGGACTCCGAGTGGTCACAGCGACCAGCGCCAGCGAGCTCGCTTCCGTCGTCGCGATGGAACCACTGGGAGGTGCCGACGTGGCTGTGGTGACGTCGCTCGCGGGCATCGACGCGGCGATCCGGCCGTTCGCTGGTGTCGAACGTGGTCTGGTGCGGGCGCGCGGCACGATACTCGTTGCCGATGTCGGTCAGCCGCGCGATGGGTTGCTCGCTGCGCTACTCGACAAGGGTCTCCGCATCAGCACCAGCCGTTGCGGCGATTTCCGCGCGGCGATCGCGTTGCTCGCCGATCCGGTCGGTGGTCTGGGACACCAGCTCGGAGAACAGATGGTGACCGACGTGCTGCCCGCCGCACGCCTGGCCGAAGCGTTCGCCATCGCGGCCAGTCCGCGCAGCATCAAGGTCGTGGTCACGCATCCAGGCGGATTGGCACTGTGAGAGGAAAGCTGGAGGCAGTATCAGTAGGTGGGGAGGCACATCATGAAGGAGCATCACGTCAAGATCCGCCCAGAGCGGGCGCCGACGCATCCGGGAGAGATCCTACGGGAGGACGTCTTGCCAGCCCTCAAGCTGTCTGTGAGTGAAGCGGCTCGCCAACTCCGGGTAACGCGTCAAGCACTACACCACGTTCTGGCCGGGCGCGCGGCAGTGAGTCCCGACATGGCGATTCGACTCGGAGAGTTCTGCGGCAATGGCCCCGGTCCCTGGCTACGTATGCGGCACGGGGACGATCTGTGGCACGCCGAGCGACGGCTACGACGCGAGGTGGAGAAGATACCGACGGCCGCTACGGCGGCGTGACCGGCGCGGGTCGAAGCTGGTAGTTTGGGAGTTTTTCAACTTCGATCTCGTTGGTGACGAACTGCTCCGGCGTCCGCTCGATGCGCGGCTCGCAGGTCGTTAGTTGCACGCGCACGCGCCGCCCGGCTGACACAAGGTCGGCGTCGGTGACACGCAGCAACGATCTCCCGGGTTCGGCGATCAGTAAGCAATCCCCGTCGGCTTTTGCGCCACCTTCGGGGGCGAGGTGCACTGCGGCGCGGCGATTGCCGTCCACAGCCTGAGCCGTCGCCGCGACCCGCAGCGGAAAGGCGGTAATGCTGTACAGCTGCAGCGTCGCTCCGCGAAACTGTTGGTAGCGATCGAAGTCGGTGCGCGCAAAGATCCGCGCGTTACCGCCGGAGAGATTCTGATCGACCTTCGAGGTCGCCTGCTCCCAGAAGCGCGGCGGGCCGACGTCGACGTGGAGGAAGTTGCCGTCCTTGTAAAAGCCCACGCCGCAACAGTTGAGCTTGCGAATGCGCTGCCACAGCTGGCGCTGATTGATCCCGATGAACTGCAAGTCAGCGGCGAGTCCCTGCGTGTGCAACGAGGCGCTGGCGGCCTTGCCGCCCTGTGCACGAATGGTGCTGTTGTAATCGGGACTGCGATACCCCGACGCCAGTCGCAGATGGCGCGGCTTGGCCCAGTCTTCCAGATAGTCGAGTTGCTCGATCAAGCGCAGCGACACGTCGCCTTCGCGGTCATCACCGCGCGAACGCAGGAAGTGCGTGAGCTGCGCCAACGCAGCGGAGTCGTACGAGCCGTCCGGACGACGGAAGCGCGCATGCACGCGCGCACCGTTGTGCGCGTCTTCCAACGTCAGCGTACCGTTGCCCATGAAGAAGAAGCGCGGCGGCGCGCCGCCCGCATACGCGGGCGCGAGCGTGGCGAGGGTCAGCAGAAACCCGACGAAGCGTCGGTGCATTTCCTCCCCTTCAGCCTTCCGCTCTGTCGGCGGCAGAGGCGACCTTTGCCTCGCTCATCCGTCGTCGCAATACCCGGTGTGTGCGCGCGAACAACGTCACCATCACCACCGCCGAGCACACGTTGCCCACGGCGACGCTGATGAACACCGCGCGATCGGCCATCCCAAGCCATTGCGTGCAGACCAGCGACACCGCCAAGACGGCGATCACGCGCACGGTCATCAACATCAACGGCAACGTCGCCCGGCCGAGACCTTGAAAGGCGAACGCGATCACCATCGATACGCCAACGAACGGGTATGAGGGTCCGATGATGCGAAAGTATTGCTCACCCACCGCGTGGATACCGGGATCATGGGTGAAGATGTTCAGCCACAACTCCGGCCGCCACCACAGCAGCGCCGAGGGTACCGCCAACACGCTGACGATCATCGCTCCGGCCCGCACCACATACGCACGCGCGCGATCTGGCCGGCGCGCTCCGGTAGCCATGCCGACCAACGTGAGCACCGCCGCGCCGAAACCGTAGGCGAGCGTCAGCATGAGGAAGTCGAGCCGTGTGCCCAACCCATACGCCGCCAGGTGCGCATCGCCCAACCGCGCCAGCACGCCGGTGAGAGTCATGATCCCGACGTAGCTGATCAGGGTCGCGAGCGACGCGGGGATTCCGACGCGTAGAATTTCAGCCAGCGGCGCCATCGTAAAGCCGCGCAGCCGCAGCGCCGGCGTCACCATGCTGCGCCCGCTGAACACGTAGTAGGCGCGCGGCACCGTCGCGATCAGCTGACTCGCCAACGTCGCCATCGCCGCTCCCGGCAAATCCAGACCCAGCCAGAACATGAACACCGGCGTGAGCACGATCTGCAGCAGAATCGACATCGTCGACCACACGGCAGCTACCCGCACGTTGCCTTCCCCGCGCAGAATGCTGTCGAGCATACCGCCGACGAACGTGATCGCTGCGCCGCCGAAGAGGACCTGGGCGAACACTGTCGCCCGCTCCAGCACCACCCCGGTGCCGCCCATCAACCGGAACAACGCGGGGCCGCCGACTAGAATTCCGAGACCGAAGAGCGCACCGGTGGCGACGCTCAACACCAGCGCATGCTCAGCCACCGCCACCGCGTCGCGTTTGCGGCCGGCGCCCAGCGCGCGCGCCACGGCCGACGCCGCGCCCGAGCCAATCCCGCCGCCCATCATCGTGGTCGCAATCAGCGACAGGGGAAACACCAGCGACACCGCGGCGATGGCTTCGGCGCCCAGGCGGCTGACGAAGTAGGTGTAGAGGATGTTGGAGACGGCCGCGATCACCATCACGCCGCTGGTCGGCGCCGCCAGCCGCACAATCGCACGCAGCGGCGGAGCGGCGAGCAATCGCTCCGGTTCCGCGCGCCGCGGCGGCGAGTTCGACGTGTGCTCGGTGAGCGGCGGCGCAGCGGCGGTTGCTTGGCGATTCATTCGCGCTCCGGGTTACGGTCGGTCGTGCGCTCATACCCCGAACAGACGCGCACCGGCAGCCGCGGATAGCGCGCGTACCGTTCATCACCGGCACTGCGCCGGCACATGACGAAGGTGGAGCCACGCTCACTGCGAACCCAGCGCACGTGCGCGCAGTCGGAACACAACCCAATCTGTTCCGCTGCGGGGGCGACGTCGCTCATGCTTCAGCCCCACGTCGTACGCCGGCTGCAGCGCTCGCGATACTCGCTACGAACTCGCAGACCACGGTTCCGACTCTGTCCTTATCGTAGTCCACGCTGACGACGTGAAAGCTGTTGTCGAGTAACTCGACGCGCGGCGGCGTCGGCAACCGTTGCTGCAGAAACCGGACGTTGTCGAGCGGACACGTATGATCTTGCCGCGCATGCAGCACGAGCACGGGCTGGCGCACGGCGGGGACCAGCGCCCGGGCGGCATGCTGCAGGTCGATGAAACTGACGAGCGCGCGCAGCGGCATGGTGTCATAGGCAGGGCTGGCGCTCCGCGCGGCCGGATCGGCGATATCGCGCCCTTGCTTGGCGATGCGCTGCCAGCGCGCCGGCAACAGTGCGCCGGCCAACCGCATCAACGGCAGCATGCGTTCGATGCGGCGATCGCTAGTCCAGAGCGCGGTCGAGAGCAGCACGACGCCATCCACATCGGCGGCATGATCGTGCGCCAACTCCAACGCCAGCAGCGAGCCCATCGACAACCCGATCACCACCGTCGTCGGACAGTGGCGCCGCAACTCCGTGAGGCCGGCGCGCGCCGAGGCGGCCCAGTCGCGCCGTGAGGTGCGTGCGAGGTCGTCAACCGAGGTGCCGTGCCCAGCAATGCGCACGCCGGACACGGTGTAGCCGTGCGCGTGCAGGGTCTCGCCGAGGCCGCGCAGCTCCTGCGGCGTCGCCGTGAAGCCGTGCAGCAGCAGGCAGCCCACCGGGCCGCCTGACAGGAAATACGCGCTGGTGTCGTTGCTGGGGTTCAGGAGACGTTAGCGGCGCCGCCGTGGCGCGGTGCCGGTCTCGGACAGACTGGCGAGCACGTCCTGGTTGATTTCAATGCGCGCCCGAGCCTTCAGCTCGTTAACGAACTGCTCGCTGACCAGTCCGCGCCGGCGCTCGATGGTCTGCTGCCGCAGGGTGTCCTTCTGCTCCTCGAACTTGGCGTCATCGGCAGGCACGGTTTCTTTGAGCACCGCGAGTACCGCGTCGCCAGTGGCCTGATACACGGCAGGGGCGACCGGATGGTCCTTCGTCAACTCGAAGGCAGCCTTCTTCAGATCCGCCTGTGTACCGAGCTTGGGAACATAGGTACCGGCGCGGGTGAACGGGCCGGTCTGTTCGACTGTCAAACCGTTCGCCGCCGCGAAGGCGCCGAAGTTGTTCTGCTGCTTGAGTGCCGCCAGCAAGCCGTCGGCCTTCGCCTTCGCCAGCTCCTCGGTCTTCTGCTTGTGGAAGGCCTTGTCGACGTCATCGCGGACCGTTGCGAGTTCGGGAATGCGCGACGGGATCTTCTCGGCGATGCGGAAGACGTAGAACGCGCCCGGCGTTTCGATCACGTCGGGGATGTCGTTGACGGCGCTGGCGAACGCCGCGTCGCTGAGCTTCGCTTCGCGGCCGATGCCGGCGATGAGTTCGGTGCGCGCAAACGCCGGCGGGTTCATCAGAGTCACCCCGTTGGCCGCGCCGACGGCATCGAGCGATCCGCCACCGCTCACCACTTTGTCGCGATCGGCACGGGCGTGGTTGCCGGCGACATCGCGCGAACGTTCCTGCTTGATCGCATCGACGACCTGGGACCGCACTTGATCGAGGGTGGGGGTTTCGGCGGCGTGCTTGGCTTCGACCTTGATGATGTGAAAGCCGAACGGACTTTCAACCAGCTCGCTGATCTGGCCCGGGGCGAGCGCGAAGGCGGCCTGATCGAATGCCGGCACCATTTGCCCGCGCTTGAAGAAGCCGAGGTCGCCGCCTTTCGATGCACTGCCGGGATCTTGCGAATGCTGCTTGGCCAGCTCGGCGAAATCCGCGCCGCCCTTGGCTTGGGCGAGGATCTCTTCCGCTTGCTTGCGCACCTTGGCCTTTTCATCGTCCTTCGCATTCGGGCCGAGGTTCAACAGGATGTGGCGTGCCTGCACTTCTTCGGGCTTGTCGAACTTTTCGCGATGGGTGTCGTAGTAGTCCTGCGCGTCGACGTCGCTAACGGTCACTTCGCTCTCAAACGCGGCCGGCTTGTAGGCAAGGAATTCGATACGCACGCGTTCCGGCACGCGGAAATCTTCCTGGTGCGCGTCGAAGTAGGTCTGCAGGTCGGCATCGGCCGGATGCACTTGATCGGCGAAGTCGCTCGCCTTGACGCGCGCGAAGTCGAGGTCCACGCGATCGTTCTCGGCGTGGTACTGCTCCTTGAGTTCGGCATCGGTGACCTGCACGCCGGCACCGACGATGTCGTCGATCTTGCGGACGAGCAGATCATCGCGTTGCGCCGCTTCGAACTCGCCGGGCTGAATCGGCGGATTCTGCGCGCGCAGGACGGCGAGGTAGCGCTCCTTGAGGAACGCGCCGCCGTCTTGGAACACCGGCATCGACTGAATCGCCTCGGCCAACTCTTCGTCGCCGACTTGCAGGCCGATGCGCACCGCTTCTTGCTGCAGCAACGAGGTGCGGATCAACTGATCCAACGCCTTGCCGGGCAAATCGAGCGCTTTCAGCATCTCGGGCGGCATGCTGTCCTTGTAAATCTGTTGGTACATGCGCTCGAGGTTGGCCTCCGCGCGCCGGAAGTGGGTCGGGTCGATAGTGTCGCGGTTGACGCGCGCGACGACATCGGCGCGGTCGCCCATCATGCCGACGCCGGCGCCAATGCCCCAGAAGATGAACACCAAGACGATGGCCATGAATGTGAACCGCACCCAGGTGGCCCGGGCATTTCTTCGCATGAATTTCAGCACGGGAGTGACTCCAGAGGGAGGCGACGATAGACGACGGGTGGAGTGAAAGCAAATTGGTGAATCGTGCGGGTGAGCAGTGCTGGTCGGATCGGATCGGCGACGACCGACGCGCGCCGCGATCTTGCCGAGGTGACAGGCCTATGATAGCCGAGTCGGCGTCTGCGGTCTGCTCACCGACGGTCGCATAGCTCAGATGGTTAGAGCGCCTGCCTCACATGCAGGAGGTCCGTGGTTCGAGTCCACGTGCGACCATTC
>JBGOUW010000340.1:0-5643 GCA_041477755.1 Binatia bacterium | reverse complement strand
GGCAGCGGTGATCGGCCGGCACTTCGATCTTGCCTTGCTGACGCTCGTTGCCGAGCAATCCGAAGATGCGATTCTCGACGCGCTCGATGAGGCAACCCGCACGGCACTGGTGGCCGAGGTGCCGGGGAGCGCCGATCACTTCAGTTTCAGCCACGCGCTGATTCGCACCACGCTCTACGAGGAGCTGAGCGCGGCGCGCCGCGCGCGCCTGCACCGCAAGGTGGGCGAGGCCCTCGAAGCGCTGACGGGATCGACGCCGGAAACGCGCATCGACGAACTAGCGCACCATTGGTTGGCGGCGACGCAGGTCGCGGACATGGCCAAGGCGATCGGCTATGCGCGGCAAGCGGGCGATCGGGCGCTAGCGAACCTCGCCTTCGAAGAGGCCGCGGCGCACTACGAGCGCGCGCTGTCGGTGCTCGTGCCGCACGACCGAGCTGGTGAAGAGCTGCGCTGTGACCTCTTGCTCGCACTCGGCGATGTACAGCGGCGGGCGGCAAGCGCGAGCTACCGAGACACCGTCGCCAAGGCGGTCGCGGCGGCCCGCGTGCTTGGAGACGGGGAGCGCCTCGCCCGCGCAGCCCTCGCAAGCTCCCGCCCTGGCGGGCTCAATTCGAACGCAAGCATCATCGACGAGGCGCTGCTCGCTCTCTACGAGGAGGCAAGCGTCGCCCTCGGCGAGGCAGACACCATTCTTCGGGCGCGCGCGCTCGGCCAACTCGCCGTCGAGCTCCAGTACACCCTCCAGCGCGACCGGCGTGACGCGCTCTCGCGTCAGGCGGTCGCGATCGCGCGTCGGCTCGGTGACCCAACCGGGCTCGCGCAGGTGCTCAATCTCCGGCTCCATGCCATGGGCGACCCGTTCACGCTCGCCGAGCGACTCGAGCTGACGGCGGAGCTGGCGGCGCTCGCGGCTCAGGTCGGCAGCAGCGAGCTCGCCTGGCATGCCGCCCACCATCGGGTCGGCGCTCGGCTCGAGGCGGGAGACATCGTCGGCGCCGAGCAGGCCCTCGCAGAGGCCGAGCGACTTGCTGGTGAGCTGCGGCAACCGTTCTACATGTACAACGCCAGACAGGGGCGGACGATGTTCGCCATCATGCGCGGGGCGCCCGACGCCGAGGCGGAGGCACTTGCGACATTCGAGCAGGGGATGGCCGCCGGCCAGCCAGACGCAGCGGAAGCGTTCGGCGCTCAGATCTACGTCCTCCGGCATTACCAGGGCCGGCTCGCCGAGCTCATCGACGTGCTGCGCGCCAACGCCGAGGCACAACCACACATGGCTGCATGGCGAGCCGTCCTGGCGCGGGCCTGCTGCGATACGGATCAGCTGGCGGAGGCACGCGCCCAGGTCGACATCCTTCGCGTCAACGGATTCGACGACCCACCCAACTGTACGTGGACCGCGACCATGGTGGCACTGAGCGAGGTGGTCAGCGATCTCGAGGACCGCTCCGCGGCGGCGGTGCTCTACGAGCGGTTGCGTACCATCGCCGGACAGGTGGAGGTGTTCATCGTGCTCATCAATAGCCAAGGGTCCTACGGCCTCTTTTGCGGCATGCTGGCCGCCTGCCTCGGCCGCTGGGACGACGCCGAGCGCCATTTCACCGATGCCCTCGCGATGAACGCGCGCCTCGGCGCGCGCCCGTCGATCGTGCGTACCCGCCGCGCCTGGGCGTCGATGCTCCTCGACCGCAACGCCCCCGGCGATCGCGAACGCGCCGCCGAGCTCATCGCCGCCGGCCGCGCCGAGGCCGAGCAGCTCGGCATGGCGCGCGAGACCGTGCGCTTCGACCGGCTCACGGAACGGATATGAAGCTCTACCGCGGATTACACGGATTACACAGATTCGGATGCCACAAGCCCAAGCCGGTTCGTCTCTTCTTCTCCGAGAATCCGCGTGATCCGCGTAATCCGTGGTAGAAGAATTCCGGGCGCGATTGACCGCACGGCTATGGTCACCTAGTCTGGTCACATGCGAGCCTTGAAGATCTCGGAGTTCAAAGCCACATGTCTGGCGGTCGTCGAGCAGGTTGATCGGACGGGCGAACCCGTCACCATTCTCAAGCGGGGACGCGCCGTGGCGCGTCTGGTGCCGGCGGCATCGAGTGATCGCTATCCTCAGGACTCGCTCGCGGGGAGCGTCGAAATCATCGGCGACATCATGGCCCCCGCGCAGCCAGATTCCGCCTGGGAAGCCATGCGGCCCTCGCAACCGCGCAAACGGCGGTGAAGTTCGTCCTCGATACACACGTGCTCCTGTGGTGGTTCGAGCAGGGGTCTTTGTCTGCCGCGCATCGGCGAGTGATTCGCCGGGCGAACGCGGCGCGGCCACTATGGGTGTCGGACATTACGCTGTGGGAGATCGCGATGCTCAGCGAGCTGGGGCGCATTCGACTCCAGCTGCCACTGCGCGATTGGCTCGACCGGGCCACTGCGGCGCCGCTGGTCATGCGCCACGGCATCTCACCGGCCGTCGCAGCGGAAGTGGCCAGCCTCCCTTCCACGTTCCATCGCGATCCGGCTGATCGCATCATCGTCGCCACGGCACGCGTGCTGGGCGCCACGCTGCTGACAGCCGATCGGCGTATCGTGGCCGCTAAACTCGTGCCGACCTTGTCGTAGCGTGAGGCGGCTCGGGCTCCTTGCCGTATCGACTTTCAGCGACAAAGTTCGGTAAGAGAACGATGCAAGCGGAGGGCGGCTGAAGGAGAGGCTATGAAGCTCTACCGCGGATTACGCGGATTACACGGATTCGGATGGCCAAAGCCCGAGGCGGTGAGTCTCTTCTTCTCCGAGAATCCGTTCAATCCGTGTAATCCGCGTAATCCGCGGTAAGGGAACTCCGGGAGGATCTTATGCGTGCACGACGCCAATTGAAGCGAGCTGTTCGACTCCGGCCGCCCGCACGACCGAGGCCGAAGCTGCGCGCGGTCCGCGGTGGCGTCGAGCCCATCACCGCCGAGATCATTCGCGGCGCGATGGAGACCATCGCCTACGAGATGGCGACCCACGTCAGCCTCACCGCGACGACGCCGATCCTCAATCAATCCAACGAACGCAACGCGACGATTCTCGACGCCAACGGTGCGCTCGCTGCGCTCAGCGTCGGCATTCCGCAGTTCATGCTGAGCTCGACCTTGCCCGTACGCTTCGCACTCGACTTCTTCGGGCGCGACGGCCTCTTCGACGGTGACGTGCTCGTCGCGAACGATCCGTATCACGGCGGCGGTCACCTACCTGACTACAACATCTTCGCGCCGGTCTTCTTCGACGGCGAGATGGTGCTGATCGCTTCGATTCAATGCCATCACGCCGACACCGGCGGTGCGATGCCTGGTGGCTACAACGTCGACGCGCGCGACATCTGGGCCGAAGGCGTGCGCTTTCCGGCAGTGAAAATCTACGAGCGCGGCGTCGAGCGTAAAGACATCACCTACTTCATGAAGGTCAACAACCGCACGCCGACCTTCATCGGCGATCTGCGCGCACAAATCGGCGCGGCGCAACTGGGCGCACGGCGGTTGAAGGAAGTCATCGCCCGCTACGGCGTCGCGGCGGTGCGCGGCTCGGCACAATACCTGATCGACTATGCCGCCCGCCGCTTCAAGCAGGAAGTCGCTAAGTGGCGCGATGGCGTGTACGAGTCGGACGCGTACGTCGACCACGACCCGAAAGGAAACAAGGACATTCACATTCATTGCAAGATCACCGTGAAGGGCAGCGATCTCACCGTCGACTTCACCGGCTCCGACACGCGCGAGAATCTGCAGGCCTACTCGACCTTCGGCAACACGCGCGGCTACGTGGTGGCGCAGATCGCCACTATGATGGACCCGTCGATTCCGAAGAACGAGGGCTTCTTCAACTCGATCAAGCTGATCGTGCCGAAAGGCTGCTGCTTGAATCCGCCGCCGGACAAATCGGTCGCCGCCGGCACGCATCATCCCGGTACGGAAGTCGGCGAGGCGGTCGCCACGGCGCTCGAACAGGTCATCCCCGAACGTTGTTGCCCGCAGATTTACAAGATGGGCATGCCGACGGTGATCTTCGGGACTAATCCGAAAACCGGGCAGCTCTTCATCGATCACTCGGTCGACACCTTTGGCGCCTACTGCGGCGCGGTCCACGGCCAAGACGGCTGGGGTGCGATGAATGTGAGTTTCGGAAATCTGATCCGCGCCACCGGCGAGATCAACGAGAGCATCTTCCCGGTGCGGCATCTGTCGCGCGACTACGCGATCGATACGGGAGGACCTGGCAAGTGGCGCGGCTGCCCCGGCACGCTGTACATCAAAGAGCTGTGCGCGCCGTCGCAAATCTACACCTACGTTGTCGGCATGAAGTATCCGATGCCTGGCATCGCCGGTGGCAAGCCCGGCGCGCCGAACCAACTCAAGCTGCGCTGCGGCAGCCCACACGAACACGTCGTCGAGACCACCGCCTTCTACGTCGATCACCAGCCGGGTGAGCACTACGAGTACCGCTACGGCGGCGGCGGCGGCTGGGGCGACCCGCTCGAACGCGACCCGCAAAAGGTGCTCGACGACGTCCTCGACGAGTACGTCTCAGTTGAAAGCGCGCGCCGCGACTACGGCGTCGTGCTCACCGGGTCGTTGGAAGAACTCGACCTCGCCATCGATCGCCAAACCACAGCGGCACTAAGACAAGAGATGAAGGTAACCGCCGATGCACGCCGATGAACGCCGATGGAACCTTCGCCGTAGGGTCCGCTGTGCGGACCTTCTCTTCCTGTTCTTACCGAACGGCCCAAAGGCGTCTGCCCAGCGGACCCAACGGGAACTGAACCGCACTCAGGACCCAGGACTCAGGACTCAGGACTGATGTTTCGCATTGGCATCGACGTTGGCGGCACGTACACCGACTTCGTCCTCGTCCGCCCCGACGGCTCGATCCGCCTGAGCAAGAGCCCGACGACGCCCCGTGACCAATCGGAAGGCGTCATCACCGGCATCGATCAGCTGGCGCGTGGCGAACATCTGAGCCTCGGCGAGTTGTTGGGTGACACCGGGGTGATCGTGCACGGCACCACCACCGCCGATAATACGCTGATCGAAATGAGCGGCGCGGTCACCGGTCTGATCACGACGCAGGGCCATCGCGACGAGATCGAGCTGCGCCGCGGCTACAAGGAAGACATCTGGGACCCGGCCCAGCCTCCGCCGCCACCAATCGCGCAACGGCGCCGGCGCATCGGCGTTCCCGAGCGGCTCGACTACGAAGGAAACGTCATCGTGCCTCTGGATGAAGAAGCCGTGCGCGTGGCGCTGCGCCGCTTGAAGAAGCTCGGCACCGAGTCTCTCGCGGTGGTGTTCATGTTCTCCTTCATCAACCCCAAGCATGAGAAGCGTGTCCGTGAGATCGCGCTCGAGGAATGCCCCGGCATCACCATTTCGCTGTCGCACGAGGTGATGCCGTCAGCGCCGGAGTTCGAGCGCACCAGCACGACGCTGGTGAACGCCTACGTCGCGCCGAAGATCAAGGGCTATCTCGGCCGCCTCGTCGAGAGCCTACGCCACGCCGGTTATCACCATGAGCTACTGGTGATGCAGTCGAATGGCGGCATCATGACGCCGGAGTACATTACGCATCGTCCGGTCACCGTGTTGAGCTCGGGGCCGACCG
>JBGOUW010000362.1:0-5280 GCA_041477755.1 Binatia bacterium | reverse complement strand
TCCCACCAAAATCCCACCGGACTATCGATGGCGCTGGTGGTCACGAAACAGGTGGCGGGAATGTCGAAGCGTTCGAGGATGGGCTTGGCGGCGTGCAAAGTGTCGGCGTAGCCGTCATCGAGCGTGACCGCGACAGCGCCCTTCGGCAGCGAGTGTTCGCCTAACGCGCGCACGACATCGTGGAGGCGCAGCGGCCGTGCATGTCGCCGCAAGACTTCCATCTGCTCGGCGAACTCGCGCGGCGATATGGCGAGCGCGTGCGGATCGCACGACGGCTCCGCGATGCGATGATACGCAAGGATCACCGCTCCCGGATTGATCCAGTCGTGCCAACGGCGGATGCGGTAGAGCGCGGGCCGAAGACCGGGAAGGGCTTTCAAGGTTTCGTAGTTCATCGCGATTACGTCGCAAGACCGAGGTCGTCGTACAGCGCATGGATCACCGACCGCATGCGCGCCGCATGGTGCACCTCGTCGGTCATGCCGTTGAACACCAAGGCCACCACGAGATCGTATTCGGGATCTGCGAAGCCCACCGACGACACGAAGCCGCCATGACCGAAGGTGTGCGGTGAGCAGTGCTGGCCGAACCACGCGGACCCTGCACCGTATTGCTTGGAGTCGACGACGACACCGAGGCCGCGATCGAGTGGGTAGCCGAAGGTGCGGTCGTGCATGCCGACGGTGTGACGGGTAGTGAGGGCGGCGACGGTTTGCGGCGTCAGGATGCGCGCGCCGTTGCGCTCGCCGCCGTTGAGCAACGCTTGATAGAAGTAGCCGAGCTCGCGAATCGGTCCCCACCCGCTGCCGCCGGGGCGGCACAGCGCGCAACCGGCTGCGGTGCCGGACCACGCCCAAATCGGACTCAAGGCAAGCGCGTCGCCGGTGCTCCAGTGCATCCCGACGATGCGGTCGCCGTAGAGTCGATGTTGCTCGGGTGGCATGCCGATCCACGTGTCGCACATGCCGAGCGGTGCGCAGATCGCCTCGCGCACGTAGCGGTCGAACGGCCGGCCGTCGCGGCGGCGGACGATTTCGCCGAGCACGTACCAGCCCGAGGCGACGTGATAACCCGCGTGCTCGCCGGGGATCCAGCCGTCGGTTAGTTCAGCTGCGCAGATTTCCGCGATGATGCCTTCCCACGACGCCTCGCTCCACTGCGCCGCGGCGGCGGGAAAACCGCCGGTGTGGGTGAGTACGTGGCGCAGCGTGACGACGTCTTTGCCTTTGGTGCCAAACTCGGGGATGTGCGTGCACACGCGGTCGTCGAGCGCCAGCAGGCCGCGCTCCCTCAGTTGCGCGATGGCGACCGCCATCAGGGGTTTCACCGATGACATCCACAACAGCAAGTCATCGGGCTGCAGCGGGACACCGCGACGAGCCTCGCCGACGGCGATGTCTGCGATCACCTCGGAGCGGCGGGACACGTAGAGCTGGGCACCAAGGTGGAGTGAATCGGCGAGGCCGCGCGCGATCGCGTCGACGGTGCGCGGGAGTATGTGCCGCGACTGATTCATCGCGGCGATGCTAGCGTGAAACAAGCCGCCCGCGCCAGCTACCTAGTATGCGAACGATGAACGATCCCAGTGGCGAGCAAGGGTTCCCTCCTCTGCGGCATCACCAGCCGCGGAGGAGGGTTAGGGAGGAGGCTCCGACTCACGAGTCACGACTCACGGTTCACGGCTCCCGGACACCGCCGCGGCGATCATCGAAATTGACTTTGGCCAAATTGACTTTGGAATGGGCAGCCGCTACACGACCGGCACTTCGCCGAGGGTATTCCGTTGAGCATTCTCGTTGACCGAAACACGCGGGTCTTGACCCAGGGCATCACCGGCGCGACCGGACAGTTTCATACTCGGGCGTGCAAGGAGTACGGCACGCAAATGGTTGCCGGTGTCACGCCCGGCAAGGGTGGCACTGACTTCGAGGGTATTCCGATCTTCAACACCGTCGCCGACGCAGTGAAAGCTACCGGCGCCAACGCCTCGGTGATCTACGTGCCACCGCCGTTCGCCGCCGATGCGATCATGGAAGCAGCCGATGCGGGGGTACCGCTGGTGATCTGCATCACCGAAGGCATCCCCGTGCTCGATATGGTGAAGGTGAAACGCTACCTCGAAGGCCGCGCGACGCGCCTGATCGGGCCGAACTGTCCGGGCATCATCACCCCCGGCCAGTGCAAGATCGGCATCATGCCGGGCTACATTCATAAGCCCGGCCACATTGGCGTGGTCTCGCGCAGCGGTACACTTACCTATGAAGCCGTGCATCAACTGACGCAACTCGGGCTGGGGCAATCGACGTGTATCGGCATCGGCGGAGATCCCATCGTCGGCACCAGTCACATTGATGCGCTCGCATTGTTTCAAGCCGATCCCGACACCGAAGGCGTCATCATGATCGGTGAGATCGGCGGCACGGCGGAAGAATCGGCGGCGGAGTTCGTGCGGGCGAAGATGACCAAGCCGGTGGTCGGGTTCATCGCCGGGCAAACTGCGCCGAAGGGCAAGCGCATGGGCCATGCCGGCGCGATCATCGCCGGCGGCAGCGGCTCGGCCGTGGACAAGATCAAAGCCTTCGAAGCCGCAGGCATCCATGTCGCGAAGAGTCCGGCCGAACTCGGCGCGACAATGAAGGCGGCGTTAGCCTGAAGACCGAGAGTTGCATACCGCGGATTACGCAGATTTCGCGGATGAGAACTGTCGCAATTCCATCCGATCCGTGTAATCCGCGCAATCCGCGGTAGAAACTCTCAAGCAAGGATTCGAACGATGACAGAGCGAACATTGTCCATCATCAAACCTGACGCGGTGCGCAAGCACGGGGTCGGACAGATTGTGGCGCGGCTGGAACAGGGCGGGCTCAAAATCGTGGCGGCGAAGCTGATCCGCATGAGCCCGGCCGACGCCGCGCGTTTCTATGTCGTGCACAAGGAGCGGCCGTTTTACGCGGATCTGACGAAGTTCATGTCGTCGGGACCGATCCTGGTCTCCGTGCTCGAAGGCGAGAACGCGATCGCGCGCAATCGCGAGATCATGGGCGCCACTGATCCAGCGAAAGCCGTGGCCGGCACGCTCCGGCGTGACTTCGGCACCGATGTCGAGCAGAATGCCTGTCATGGTTCCGACGCTCCCGACACCGCGCGCTGGGAGATCAGCTTCTTCTTCAGTCAGCTCGAACTCCCGAGCTGAGACTGGAGCGGAACTGTCCCACTCGGTTGCTACGCCCGCGGCCGTTCGGTCGTGGATTACGGCGCAGGGTCTTCCAAAATATCGCGCTGAACAGATTCTGACCTGGATCTATCATCACCGCATCGAGGACGTTGCGGCGATGAGCGATTTGCCGCGGGCGCTCCGCGACGCGTTCGTCGCCGCGTTTGCCTTGCCGCGGCTCGATCCGGTTCAGATCGCGCGCTCGCGTGACGGCACACGCAAGCTCCTGTTCGGCCTGGGCGACGGCTTCGCCATCGAGTCGGTCCTGATCCCCGAGCCGCCGCGGTTGACGCTGTGCATCTCGTCGCAGGCCGGCTGCGGCATGGGGTGCGTGTTCTGCGCGACCGCGCGGTTGGGTTTGCAACGCAATCTCACCGAGGACGAGATCGTTGGCCAAGTGATGGCGGCGGAGCGCGCGCTCGCTGCGGGCGAAGCGATCACCAACGTCGTCTTCATGGGTATGGGCGAGCCGCTGCACAACTACGACAACGTGGTTGCCGCGCTCGCCACGTTGTCGGCGCCGTGGGGCTTGGCCATCAGCGCCCGCCGCATTACCGTGTCGACCGTCGGGCTGCTGCCGCAGATGGAACGGCTGGTGCGGGAGACCAACGTCAATCTTGCGGTTTCGCTCAGCGCCACCACCGACGTGCAGCGCACTGCCCTGATGCCGGTGAACAAGAAGTATCCGCTGGAGAAGCTGATGGCGCTGTGCCGGGCGCTGCCGATCGCGCAGCGCCGCCGCATTACGTTCGAGTATGTGATGCTGGCCGGCCGCAATGACGCGCTTGCGGACGCCGATCGCCTGATACGACTGCTGCACGGCATTCGCGCTAAGGTCAATGTGATTCCGTTCAATCCCTTTCCCGAGGCGGGTGTTGCGCGCGCCACCGATGCGGCGGTCGATGCGTTCCGCCGCCGATTGCTCGCGGCCGGCGTGCTCGCCACCGTGCGCCGCAGCCGCGGCCAAGATATCGACGCCGCGTGCGGCCAACTCGCCGCACGGCATGCAACGGCAGCGTAGTGAGCACGGTCCTCTTGTGAGCACTCACGCCTCACCACTCACGCACTTTGCGCGAACAGCCCCTCGATACGCGGCCCTTCGATACGAAGCCTTCGGCTTCTACTCAGTGCCGCTACTCGGGGAAACGCCTGTTTCTCGCACGGCTTCAATGCGCGTTGGCGCGAGTAACCGGTGCCGGGCATCGCGGTAGTGGTGAATCCCCACGCGGCGGGCAATCGCGCGGAGGGGAAACGCACCGAGCGACTGCGCAAGATCGTCGGTGACGACGGCTGCGTGCTCGAAACGCTAAGTGTGGCTGCCTTGCCCGAAGCGGTGCACGAGATCCGTACCAAGGGGTGTGACATCGTCACCGTCTGTGGCGGCGATGGCAGTTACTTTCACACGCTCTCCGCGCTCATCCGCGAGTATGACGGCGCGCCGCTGCCGCTGTTCTTGCCGCTACGCGCCGGGACGATGAACACGATGATCCGCTCGATCGGCGGCAAGTGGCGGCGGCCCGAACGCATGCTGGCGCACGTGATCGCCGACTACCGTCACGGCCACACCCATGAAGTGGTCGAGCGCCATCTCCTGTGCGTTGACGGCCAGTACTACGGGTTCATGTTCGGCGCCGGCCCGATCATCAACTTCCTGCGCATCTACTACTCCGGTCCGCGTCGTGGTCCGCGCCGCGCGGCGTGGTTGATTGCGCAACTGTCGTTGTCGACGTTGCTCGGAACCTCGCTGTCGCGCGGCGTGTTCCAAGCAACCGAGGCCGACATTGACTGCGACGGCGAACGCCTGCCGTTCCGCCGCTTCAACATCGTCTACGCCAGCACGCTGGTGGATATCGGCCTCGGCTTCAAGCCGACGTACCTTGCCACCCGCAAGCGTGGCTTTTTTCATCTGATCGCTAGACCGATTGCGCCGCCCGAGATCGTGCGCAAGCTGTGGCGAATGCGGCGGGGTTTCCCCTTGGAGTCCGAGCAACTCTACGACAACCTCGCGCAGCGCGTCGTAGTTGAGTTTCCGCTGCCGAGCCAGTACATGGTCGACGGCGAAATTC
>JBGOUW010000396.1:0-4776 GCA_041477755.1 Binatia bacterium | reverse complement strand
CGCGCCGAGGTCGACGAAGCCGCGTGGTCATCGCTCTACTCAACGACAAGCCGCCCCTTCGATCCGCCCAAGACCGGCAAGATCGCGATCAAAGTGATCAACCACTACGGCGACGAGGTGCTGAAGGTGTATGAGGTGAAAGCGTGAATCGAAAAGCCAGTGGTGCGGGTCTAGGCGTTTGATTCGGCTTCCTTTGAAGGGATGAGCACAGCGAAGCCTTCTTGGGCGAAGTGGTGGTCGTTTGTGAGCACGTCCATCAGAGATTCCGCCCGCATCGCGTTCATCGAGACGCAGTCCGTGAGGCTGTACTGTTTGTCGAGCCGCTGACCAAACAATTCAACGCCGCGGAGAAATGAGTCGCGCGACTGCGGCAGAACCCTCACATTGGGATTGTCAAGAATTGCGCGCACCATCTCTACCGCCTTCCGCCGGAGTTGCTCGCCACCAGCGGAAAGACTCGTCAGGAACTCGGTCAGGACCTCGTCAGTCGTGATGATCACGGTTGCTCCGAGTGATGAACGCGCTCGCTTGGCGGCCTCTGCCCACGGGTCTCCTGGCCGAACAATGGCAGCCCAATAGAGGGTGTCAGCGAACACCAACCTCATCGCTTCGGCAGCCCGTAGAGGTAGTGATCCAGATTGTCGGTCAGATCGTCTGGGAGTCGGTCCCACTCTTCGTGCGGCACGTCGGCTGCCAACGCAGCGAGCACATCCTCAATGGGTGTTGCGCTACTGTCGTACGTCGGCTCTCCGACCGGCAACAACTGGAGTTCTTCGACGCTCGTCACGCGTGTGACCTTGCCCTGGGCCGAGGTTTCACCCTTGCCCTTCACTCGAAGCCGGCGGGTCTTGTGACCCTTGAGCGCATCCGTAACTTGTTCCTCCTGCTGCGGCGAGAAGGAGACGGTTGTGCTCGTCCGCTCATCAAACCACAGCTGGAAGCGCCGCTGCCGAACATCGGCCTCGAGAACTTCGCCTGACACTTCCACAGACCCTTCGTGCGCCGGTTCGGAGAAAGCTGTCAGCCGCGATCGAGATATCGGTGTGAGTAGAGCGGAAGCTTGCCCGCGTTGTGCGATCTCAATGCTCTCGTCGGCCGCAAGCTCTTGCCCCCACTTGACGTACTCGGGAATCAACCAACGCGGGAACCTGTCGGGCAGAGGGTCCTGCCGTTCGAGCGCGCCAAACACATCCGAGGCAAGCGCAACTGCCTCGTCGACCTCTCTCGGTTCAGGCTCGAACAATTCGACTTGGGTCTCCTCGATGAAGACCTCGAGCGGTGCGACGGCACTACCTTCCTCAATGCGGCGAAGGCAGAGACGGGTCCGATCTTCGAAACGCTTGGGCAGGCGCTCGCGGTTAGGATTGGCAGCACGCCATAGGGCTTTGGCTGTCTCTGCAACAAGCCGCTGAAACTGGCTCAGCTCAGCGAGCGCAGTTAGGTCCAGTGCGTGATCGCGAAAGCGATCACCTTTGAACGTAAGCTTGACGATCTCTTTCCACTGACCAGGCATCGTACATTTTCCTGTCCGCGATCTTAGACCAGACGCGGGGACCGAGGCCAGTGATTTGAGCTAGGCCTCGTTCTGTCGGCTTTCCGGCCCCCCTACGCTTCGCGCTCGCAGCCGACACCTAGCGCGGCGTGCGCTGCGGTGAGGAGCACGGCAGGCACACACTGCAGTTGGTGTATGCCGGCGAGCGTGCGCTCGACACCAGCGCCTTCGTAGTACGCGGGTCGCGCCGTTAAGCCGACGACTCCACGTGCAGATACTGCCGTGTGAGCAACAGCGGCTCGAAGCCCATTGCGGCGTAGAGGTGCTTCGGGGTGTCGTCGACGCGCGCGCCGATGATGATCGGTCCGGCGCCCCGGGCGCGGGCATCGGCCACCGCGTGCACGATCAACGCGGTCGCAATGCCGCGATGGCGCCGCGCGGGCACCGTGAAGAGGTCCTCCACGATCCCGACGCCGTTACGCCCGGGCCACGATGAGAAGTAGGCGCAGGCGATTCCGTCCTCGTACGCCAACCAGTGACGAATCGCGAGCGACTGGCAGCGCTTGTTGATCATGAAGTCGGCAAGGGTATCGGGGTTCAGCGCCCGTTCACCCTGGTAGGTTCGCTCGTCCCATTCGAGCGCAACCAGCTCGCCGTACGCGAGCCACTCCGGCTCGCTCTGCACCAACCGAATGTCGATGGCACGCGGCCGTGCCTGCAGCTCTCCATGGAGCACCATCTGCAAGGTCTCGCTGAACGTGTAGTCGTCGATCGTGAGCCGCGCGACGAACGGCGGCGGCGTGAACGGATTGACCTCGAAGCGTCGGTGGCGGAACTCGGCGAACTCCAGTTCGACCCGCTCCAAGAGCCGCGCGATCTCGGTCGTCGCCGCACAGCGGACATGCGCCACGTGATTCGCATCGTACCGCCGGGGGCACGAACGGTTGCGCACAAACCGCGCACCGTCGGCCTCGAACACCTCGTTGCCAACTTCGAGGTAGCCATGGACGGTGTCGCAGACGCGGTGCATCAGATCATCGTCGTTCACCGTCATTGGCATCTCCTGGGCTTGAAGCGAATGTCGCACCAATGGTGCTGGTTGACGGCTCCCTCTACTACCCCGGCGCCGAAAGCACCACGAGCAAAGGATGTGGGGCGTCACGCAAGCTTGACTCCGTTACCGCACCGGGTCACGGTTGCAGCACGCGAGCGATCGCAGGCTGATTGGCGAACATGTTGATTGGATTGATCGCCGATACCCACGCGCAATTGCACCCCGACGTGCCGCG
Source organism: Binatia bacterium (assembly GCA_041477755.1). GTDB lineage: Bacteria > Desulfobacterota > Binatia > HRBIN30 > JACQVA1 > JACOST01. Next base: position 1,995 of record JBGOUW010000396.1, on the reverse strand, counting down.
GGCGTTTCGCCGGGTTGCGCGCATTCTGCACGCCGGTGATGTCGGCAGTGCGGCGGTGCTCACCGATCTCGCGACGCTGGCGCCGGTGACCGCGATTCATGGCAACGCGGATCCCCCGGAATTGCAGCGCAAGCTGCCGGCACACCGGGTGGTCCGCTGCGACGGCACACGCCTGCTGCTCGTTCACCACGCGCAAACGGATCACCGCTGGTTGCCCGACATCGCGGGATTGATCGACACCCACCGGCCGCACGTGGTCGTCTTCGGCCACAGCCACGTCCAGTACGTCGCCGAGCACGACGGTGTGTTGTTCGTAAATCCCGGCGGTGGCGGCCGGTGGCGGTTTCGCCTGCGCCGGAGTGTCGCGTTGCTCACGGTCGGCGCTGGCGGTCCGACCGCGCGGCTGGTGTGGTTGGACGGGGAGTGAGGCCGGCACCGGTACTCGCCCAGACTGGTGCGGCTGATTCTGATCGGTCTCCATCGTCAACGCTGTCGAAAGGTCCGCCTGCCTGCGCATTTCGCTCTCGCGTTTTGGTGTCCCCGTGACTATGCTCGCTGTATGCAAGCGGTGTTGCTAGCCGCGGGCCGCGGTACGCGCATGGGCGCACTGACGGAAACTTGCCCGAAGCCCCTGCTCCCCGTCGCCGGCCGGCCGTTGATCGAACATATCATCACTGGTTTCGCCGCGGCCGGCGTGCGCGATTTGGTCATCGTGACCGGTTACCGCGGCGAGCAGATCGAAGCGGCGCTGGGCGACGGTGCGCGCCTGGGTGTGCCCATCACGTACCGTCGGCAAACCACCGCCGCAGGCACTGCGCACGCGCTGTTGCTGGCGCGCGACGCGTTGGCCGACGAACCGTTCGCGCTCAGTTGGGGCGACATCTTGGTGCAACCGGAGTTCTATGCCGCCTTGGTGCGGCGCTTCCGCACGCGCCCGTGTGACGCGTTGCTGGCGCTCAACGCGGTCGATGATCCGTGGGCAGGGGCGGCGGTTTACGTCGACGGCACCGGCCGTGTCAGCCGCATCGTTGAAAAGCCGCCGCGCGGCAGCTCGACCACGCGCTGGAACAACGCCGGCGTGTTCGTCTTCGATCCACTCGTGCTCGACTACGCGGCGCGTCTGCGACCATCGGTGCGCGGCGAGTACGAGCTACCGCAGGCGATCGCAGCGATGGTCGCCGACGGCCGCGCGGTCTACAGCCTGCCGATCGCCGGTTACTGGAGCGACGTCGGCACCCCGGACGATCTGCGGCGCGCCGACCGCGAATTGCCGGCCGCCGCGCCGCACCTAGATGAGCCCACCGCGCACGTACCGCTGTGCCAACCATGACCGCAACGATTGATCTGAACGACGGGCGGGTCGCGCGCCTGTTGCCGAGCTTCCGCAGCCAGTTTGGACGCCCGCCGACACACCTCATCCGCGCCCCCGGCCGAGTGAACTTGCTCGGCGAGCATACCGACTACAACGGTTTGCCGGTGTTGCCGATGGCCATCGATCACGCGGTGCTGATTGCCGCGGCGGCCAATCCCGACACGGCCGTGCGGCTACGCAACGTCGATGAAACCTATCCGGCGCGCGACTACCACCTCGCCTCCGACATCGCGCCGTTCGGCGCTGGTGACTGGGGCAACTATCACAAGGCCGCGGCGCAGGGGCTGTACACGACGCGACACGGCACACTGCGGCAGGGAGGCGATTTTCTCGTCGACGGCAACATTCCCGCCGGCGCGGGGTTGTCGTCGTCGTCCGCCTTGGTGGTGGCGAGCGCGCTAGCCATGCTCGCGCTCAACGACATCGAGATTCCATTTGCCGAGCTGGCCGAACTGTTGCCGGACGCCGAGCGCTACGTCGGCACGCTCAGCGGCGGCATGGACCAATGCATCAGCTTACTCGCAGTCGCCGACCATGCGTTGCGCATCGATTTCTTTCCGCTGCGGATGCGGCCGGTGCCGCTGCCGTCGGGCTATCGCGTCGTGGTGTGCCACAGTCTAGTG
>JBGOUW010000668.1:0-2566 GCA_041477755.1 Binatia bacterium | reverse complement strand
CTCGCCGACATCACGCTGCGCATCGGCCGCGCGGCTACGTTCTTGAAGCTATACGACAGCGGGAGCATAGAACGAAGCGAGCCTTCGGCTCGCGCTGATGGCTGATCGCATATCGCTGCTGGTTCGGATTGTCATCCGGATTTCTCGGCTATCTGCCATACGCCATATGCTATCCGCCGCAGTCAGAACACCTCGTGCAGTGTCTGGACGACGGGTTTACGGGCTGCGCCGAACGACGGGACCAGCCCCGCCAACATGCCGACGAAGAGCGATAGGAAGATCCCCTGCACCACCACCGGCGCGGTTACAATGAAGCTGCCGAGCGGCCCAAGCGCCGGATTCCATCCCGTCGAAGCCTTGAGGGCGTGCGTCAATCCGATCGCGAGCAGCACCCCGAGGCTCCCCGCCACGGTGGACAACGCGACGGCTTCGGCGAACAGAGTACCGAAGATGACGCGCCGGCCGAAGCCGATCGCTTTGAGCACCGCGAGCTCGCCGGAGCGCTCGCGCACCCCCATTGATGCGGTGTTCGCGGCGATGAACACGATGCACAAGGCCACCAGCCCGGTGACGATGAGGATGATGGTGAGGAAGCCCTTGAGCGATCCGAAGAAGTTCGCGAAGTAGCTCTTCTCGGTCTCGCACGCGGTTTCCGATTCACTGTTGCGCGACATGTCGTCGATCTCGCGCATGATCGCGTTCACGCGATTGGGGTCGGCCGCACGGACCCAGACCACGCTGACGATGCCGAGGCCGGGTCGACCTTGGGCCTTGAGTGCCTCGTCGAGATAGATCCAGTTGATCCAGACCAACGGCGAGCGCTCGTTCGGGATCTCGCCGACGATGCGTAAGTCGAGATTGGCCGGCCACACGGTGCTGCGCAGGGTGATGCGGTCGCCGATTTTCCAGCCGTACTTCCGCATCACCTGGCGACCGACGATGGTGCCGTCGCGATAGCGTTGGAAGTCGGCGAGCTGCTCGGCCGGGATGTTGTAGTCCGGATACACGGCGCCGATGTGCTCGGCCTCGACGGCGAAATTCGGAAAGGTGACGCGCCCCGCCTCTTCAAAGGCGCCGCCGAACCACATCGTGGCCGCCGCCGCCGCCACGCCGTCGACCTGTCGTACCTTGCGAGTGAACGCGTACGGCATCGAGTACACGACGCCCGCCTTGTTGTGCACCGAGATGCGGGTGTTGCTGGCGATGTTGCTGAGCATCGCATCGAGCCCGGCGGGCATGGTGAGAAGTAGGCACACCAGCACGACGGCGAGCATGATCGCCCCACCGGTGAGCGTTGTGCGCAGCTTGTTACGCCCCAGGTTGGCGCGAATGAGGCCGAAGTATTTCATACCGAGACGCGCCTTTGGCTCGCGCGTATGGCTGATGGCGTATGGCTCATCGCCGATCCGATACTGTTCGATTCCCTCCGACGATCAGCCATCAGCCATCTGCGATCTGCCGCTGGCGCCGCCAGCGGCGATGCGAATCGCTTCGGCCGCGCGGTGCGCGTCTTCACCTTCGAGTAACACGCCCTTGTCGAGGAGCAACGCGTCGTCGACAAAGCGCAACGCACGGGAGTCGTGAGTGACCATGACGATAGTCTTGCCGAAATCGTTCTTGAGTTGCCGCAGCAGCGCCAGAATGTCCTCGGCGTTGCGGGCATCGAGATCGCCGGTGGGCTCGTCGGCGACGATCAGGTCGGGGTCGGTGACGATGGCGCGCGCGATCGCCACGCGTTGTTGTTCGCCGCCCGAGAGTGTGCGGGGCGAGTGATCCATCCGATGTTCGAGGCCGACGACTCGCAGCGCCGTCTCGGCTCGCCGCGCGCGCTCGGCTTTCTTCAGCGGCGTCAACAACAGCGGCAGCGCCACGTTGTCGCGCGCAGACAGCACCGGGATCAGATTGAAGAACTGAAAGATCAACCCAACGTGGCGGGCGCGCCAGTGAGCGAGCTCGTCTTCGCTGAGATCGTTCAGTCGCTGCCCGGCGACGAGCACGTCACCCGAGTTCGGCCGGTCGATGCCGGAGATGAGATTGAGCAGCGTCGATTTTCCCGAGCCCGACGGCCCCATGAACGCCACGAAGTGCCCCGCTTCGATGTGCACGCTCACGTTGTCGAGCGCATGCACCTCATCGGCGTTGCGGTGGTAGGAACGGGAGACGTTTCTGACGTCGATCATCGCGATTGAACGGACTGTATCGGGAAGCCCTGTGAGCGGCAAGGTCGGCGCTTGCCGCGTTCCGCTTGTGCGAACGACTCGCCAGCACGGCTGAAGCGAGATGACCCCAACGGGTACGGTCACCTCAACGCACCCGCCTCGTGAAGTTGGGTTGACTTCCGTCACCGGAGCGGGCGACAATTCCTTGCGATCGATTGGTCTTGAAGACCGTCGGCGCTTTCCGACAAAGCGTGGAGGAGGGCATATGCGTGACGGGCGGCACTTGGCGACTTACTCCCGGCGCGCCGGGATCGCGTTCGTTGTTGCGCTGTACACTGGGCTGAGTTGGACTTCAGTTGCTCGCGCCGGAGTTTTTTCGTGCACGGGTTTCACCGATCTCGGCAGCG
>JBGOUW010000457.1:0-4140 GCA_041477755.1 Binatia bacterium | reverse complement strand
CAGGCGCGCTTCGTCGCCGGGGAGGCCGCCTTGGTCGGCGGACAATCTCCCATCGTTGCTCTTCTTCGCGCCTTTGCGCAGCGCGACTGGGAGACGCTGCGGGGATGCCTGGCCGACAACGCCGTGCTCCACGACCGCCGCCGGCTCGGCATCATCGGCGCCCTTGATCGCGACGAGTGGATGGAGTCGTGGCGCGCGATGGCCGATCTGTCGCCAGACGTAGACTATGAGTGGTTCAGGATACTCGCTTGGAACCGATACGGTCGCGTGGCGGTGGCGCGTCTGTTCGGGTCGCTGCGCGATGGCGGGCCGTTCGAGAACGTTTTCGTTGGTGTCCTTGTGACCGACGGCGAGCGCATCCGTCGCTACGAATTCTTCGATGTCGACGACGCCGATCAGGCGCTGGCACGCTTCGACGAGTTGTGCGCCGAACCTTCTCTGGGAGTGAGTTGAAGCTGGTATGGTGAGCCTCGCTGTGGCGCGCCGGATGGCGCTCTCGTTTCCCGAAGTCATTGAACAAGACCACCACGGCATGGCGTCATTCCGGGTGCAGGGGAAGATCTTCACGACGGTACCCGATGCGCGGCATCTGCACGTGATGCTGGACGCGTTCGTGACCCATGCGGTGGTTGGGTCGCACCCCGAAGCGTGTGAAGAGCTGTGGTGGGGCCAGCGCTTGAGCGGCGTGCGCGTCAATCTCGATCACGCCGATCGCGACCTGCTGGCCGACTTGCTGGAAGACGCCTGGCTGCGGCGCGCGCCGAAACGGTTGCGCGATGCGTACAAGCCAAAGCGATCCTCTTCAAACATTCACTGAGTCGAAGGTGATCGTCCCGTTGCGGCCGCGGGTTCCGTGCATCATCACCTTGTCGAACCCATCTGGACGCAACATCTGTGGAGCTGCTCCGCTCAGTGGCACCTCCCAGAGGTTATACCCGCCACCCCGCGTGGAGTGCATGAGTAGTGTTGAACCTGAGGGATCGGCAAACGGCCCGTGACTGCTACCTTCGTCATCATTCGCCAGCGGCGTCCATGCACCATCGGTCGCGGACATGCGGCAGATGCGGTGTCTGCCGTCGACATTGGTGAAGAAGTAGATCGCTGCCGCATCCGCGGAGAACCACGGCCGAAAACCCCATCCCTTCGTCTGAAGTTGCGACGGCTCACGCGAGCCGTCGGCTGGCACCGTCCAGATCTGCGGCTTGCCGCTCCGGTTTGAGACAAAGGCGATCGTTGAACCGTCCGGACTGAACGAAGGGCGCAGATCCTGGTGCGGGCCTTCCGTCACTTGGTGCAAGCCTTCACCATTCCCATCCATGACGTACAGATTGAGGACCGCCTCCTCTAGAGCAGGGCCCTGGGGTGTCATGCGCTCCACCGTGATCCGTCGTTGTTGCATGGACCGGTCCGAGGCGAAGGCAATCCGATTACCATCCCACGAATACGCGGGCATCGTCGCACCGGTGTCGGCCTCTGTTAGTGGTACACGCGCGAACGTCGAGAGATCGGCTCGCCATATGCGAAGTGGACCGGTCGCTCCGCCCTGAAAGATCGCGGCGGCTCCTGATGGGTGCACGTTCGAGAAGTAGTACGTGCCGTCTCCGGCGGAGATGCGTAGAACTCGACCATCGGTCAACCATGCGTAGACGTCGGAGTGGAAACTCATGGGCGCAACTCCGCGCTGCTTAGATCGGAGGAAGTTCTCCGGCCGACTCGACGATCAATCGCGTGATCTGCTCCAGTTGCCAATGACCGGCTGATGTCAGCGGGTCACACAATGCGCATAGCCTGTGGTCGATTCGGATTCAACGGAACATCCGCGTTTCCCTGAAGGGAGCAGTGGGCGATCGGCGCGCCGAACAGCGCCATGATGTCGTCGTCAGTGTACCCGGGCACCGACAACACCGCTCCGTTGACCTGGGCGCCGTGGGTGCACGATACTTCGCGCCACCTGAGGGGAGGGGCATTGTGCACGAAGGCTCACCAAACCTGCCCGCAGACGACACCCGCGCGGGTGTCGTCTGCGATTCGAGATTTCCACGCGCGCTGGTGATCGTACTATCTTCCTGGGCGCTCTTGCTCCATGCGGGCTGCGGCGCGTTCCGCCAGGCGGTGTCCCCCACAAAATTTGACGTCGTCGTGCTCAACGGCCGCGTGATCGATCCCGAGTCGCAGCTCGACGGTGTGCGCAACGTCGGCATCGTGGGCGCGATGATTGCGGCGGTGACCACCGACGCCATCGAAGGCGATCGGGTGATCGATGCCACCGGCTTGATCGTCGCACCTGGCTTCATCGATCTGCACTCGCACGGGCAGGATGCGGAGAACTACGCTTTGAAGGCGATGGACGGTGTGACCACGGCGTTGGAACTCGAAGCTGGTGCGGCCGACATCGACGGCTGGTATGCCCAACGCGAGGGTCATGCGTTGATCAACTACGGCGCCAGCGCCGGCCACATTCCGGTTCGCATGGCGGTCATGCACGATGCCGGGGATTTCTTGCCGACCGGAGATGCGGCACATCGCGCTGCGACCGACGCCGAGGTCGTAGAGATGCTGCGGCAGTTGACGCATGGGCTCGACCGTGGCGCGCTCGGCGTCGGGATGGGCATCGCGTACACACCGGCCGCGACACATTGGGAAGTGCTGGAGGTTTTTCGAGTGGCGGCGCGTTTCAATGTGCCGGTTCATGTGCATATGCGCTTTGTCGGCCTCATGGAGCCGGACGGGTCGGTCGACGCCACGGAGGAAGTGATCGCCGCCGCAGCTCTGACTGGTGCGCCCCTCCACATCGTGCACATCTCCAGCATGGGGTTGGGTAACACCGGCCGCTTGCTGCGAATGATCACGGAGGCGCGGGCGCGCGGCTTGGACGTGACCACCGAGTGCTATCCGTACACGGCGGGGGCGACACGGATCGAATCGGCAATGTTTGACGATGGCTGGCAGCAGCGCATGGGGGCGGACTACCATGACCTGCAATGGGCCGCGACCGGGGAGCGGCTGACGGCCGAATCCTTCGCACGCTACCGAAAAACTGGGGGCAGAGTCATCGGCCACGTGATTTCCGAGTCGGCTGTCAACGAGGCGCTGCGCAGTCCGTTGACGATGATCGCCAGTGATGGCCGGCTGGAGCAGGGCAAGGGACACCCGCGCAGCGCCGGCACCTACGCCCGCGTCCTGGGCCACTACGTGCGTGAGGAAAAGCTGCTGACCTGGATGGAGGCGTTGCGCAAGATGACGATCATGCCGGCGCAGCGCCTGGAACAGCACGCGCCGATGATGCGCAACAAAGGCCGCATCAAAGTTGGCGCCGATGCCGATCTCACCATCTTCGATCCGGAGCGAGTCATTGATCGCGCCACATACGAAGAACCGGCGCTGCCGTCTGCGGGGATTCAGCACGTGCTCGTCGCTGGCGTACCAGTAGTGACGAATGGCAAGTTGGTTGACGGCGTGACGCCAGGCCGGGCGGTGCGAGCGCCGCTGAAAGGGGGCGAGTGAAATGAGACGACGGAACCACACGACCGCAACGGCGATCCTGAGCCTGACGCTGTTGGTTGCTTGTAGCGCACAGCGGCGCGGCTTGGGGTCCGACAACGCCTTCACCGGATCGCCGCAGATCACGCCTGCGACCTTGGCGGCTCCGATCCGATTTCTCGCCAGCGATCTTCTGGAGGGGCGCGGCCCCGGCACGCGTGGCGACCTGTTGGCGCGCCTGTATATCGCGACGCAGATGCAGGCGCTGGGCTTGGAGCCCGGCGGTGTGGACGGCTCGTGGGAGCAACCGGTGCCGCTGTTGGGTGTGACCGGCCAACTCGGGCCGCTCCGTGTCGCCGGTACAAAGGACTCACTGGCGCTGAAGCCATCGGACGACTTCGTCTCGTTTCGCTTCGTATCGGCCAGCGAGACCGTCACGTTGAGCGGCGAGGAGCTGGTGTTTGCCGGCTACGGAATTCAAGCGCCGGAGTACCAGTGGGATGACTACAAGGATGTTGATGTACACGGTAAGGTCGTGCTCCTTCTCTATAACGATCCCGACTGGGATCCGGCGCTGTTCGGTGGAAAGCGTCGTGTCTACTACGGGACGCCGCAATACAAGGTCGAAACCGCCGCGCGTCGCGGTGCGAAGGGGGTGTT
>JBGOUW010000078.1:0-13014 GCA_041477755.1 Binatia bacterium | reverse complement strand
GTGGCCGAGCAAACGATTGACGCAAAGCGCCGCAGAAGGGTCAGAGGCGGTACGGCCGATGGACAGAATTCCACAGCGCGGCGATGAAGAGCGCACACGATCTCGCTCGCGGATTCGCTGAGCATTGGCTGCGGCATCGCAAGGGCCGTGGGTAGTTGTTTCGCGGCCGTTGTGGCTATGTTATCGTCGCGCCGTCGCTCGAAGAGACCCTCTTGAGTGGACTTGCCGAAGGAGCGTCTGCATGTCCGAAGAACGCACTGCCACCGAGCGGATTCTCGCGGTGCTGCGGCCGTTCGCGTCCAACTGGAGCGGCACGCTCGGCCGTGGCGACCTGGTCATTCCCCAGCGAGAGATGCCACGGCTCATTCACGATATTCTCAGCGCAGTGCAAGACAGCGAGGAGCCGTGCGGTGAAGCGGCCGACGCCGAGGTATTCCGCGTCGTCAGCGCGGGCCAACGCCTTCCATCGATGCAGGATCTCGTCCGGCGCCTGCGCGAAACGTTTTTGATTCTGAGGCGCTAGACGATGTCGAATCGCTCGCCCGGCGAACTGCTGTGGCAACTTGCTCGCTCGTATGTTCTGCCTGCGGCGCCTGCGCGTCGGAACGGCGGAGTGCCAACGCCGCGTGCCGGCGAGATTGCGGTCACGTATGTCGGGCATGCGACCACGCTGATCCAGCTCGGGGCCGTGAGCCTGCTCACCGATCCGGTCTACTCATCACGGCTGATTCTCCCGAAGCGGCTGGTCGAGCCTGGCATCGCGATGGGCGACCTACCACCCTTGGACGTGGTGCTGGTGTCGCACGGCCACATGGATCACTTGGACGTGCCGACGCACCAGCAGCTGCCCAAAGGGGCGCTCGTGGTCTGCGCGAGTAACCTTGCCGACCTACTCGAGCCGTGCGGGCATCGCGACGTCGTCGAGTTGCAGTGGGGCGAACAAGTTGTGCACCGCGGCGTCACCATAACAGCCCTCCCGGTGCGGCACTGGGGCACCCGTGCGCTGGTGCCTGACAACCGCGGCTTCACGGGATTCCTGATTGAGAGTGCCGACGGCACCGTCTTCTTCCCTGGCGATACAGCCTATTTCCCGGGATTCGCCGACTACGGCCAGCAGTATGCGATCGACGTGGCGTTGCTCCCCATCGGCGCCTACAGTCCAGCGGCGTTTCGCCGCGTTCACATGAATCCGGAAGATGCCTTGCAGGCTTTTGTTGATCTGCGCGCCCGCTATCTCGTCCCGATTCACTGGGGCACGTTCGCGGTCTCATATGAGCCGATCGAGGAACCGCCGCGCTGGCTCTGCACGCTCGCGGAGACCAGCGGAGTGACGGATCGCGTGGCGATTCTAGAACACGGCGAGAGCCGCGTTTTTGCCCGTCCGCAGTGAACGCGCGAGACTACTGGCGCGGCATCCCGAGCCCGCGTTCGCTGATGATGTTCTTTTGAATCTGCGAGGTACCGCCGCCGATGATCATGCCGAGGGTGAACATAAACTCCCATGGCCAGATGCCGCGATCGACCACGCGCGCAGCCGCGCGCGCCAACGAGCCGTACGAGCCGAGTAGATCCAACGCGAGCGACGCCATGTCGTGGTTCAATTCGGTGCTCACCAGCTTGTTTACCGACGCCGCAATTCCTGGAGCGCGTCCCTTCACCGCATCCGTGAGCTGGCGATACGAATGCAGCTTCATCGACTCGACCCGGATTGCCAGGTCGGCCAAACGTTGCCGGATGACCGGATCGTCGACCGCGCGCCGTCCGTAGCGCTGGCGCGATTGCGCCAGGTGCAGCACACCGTTGAACATCTGCCGCGTGCGCGTAGTCGAGCCCAGCATGTTGCGCTCGTGCGCCAGCGTTGAGTTCGCCACCTGCCAGCCCTGATTCAGCTCGCCGACGAGATTTTTGCGCGGGACGCGCACCTCTTCGAAGTAGACTTCGTTGAAGCCAGCATCGCCCGTCATCTGGATCAACGGCCGCACCGTGATTCCCGGCGTCTTCATGTCGATGAGAACGTACGAAATGCCGCGATGCTTGGGTGCCGCGGGATCGGTGCGCACCAGGCAGAACATCCAGTCGGCTAGCTGCGCGTACGATGTCCACACCTTCTGCCCATTGATGATGAACTCATCACCAACCAACTCGGCGCGGGTCTTCAGCGACGCGAGGTCTGAACCCGAGCCGGGTTCGGAATAGCCCTGACACCAGATTTCGTCGGCCGTGAGAATCTTCGGAAGATAGCGCCGCTTTTGTTCTTCCGTACCCCATTTCATCAACGTCGGCCCCACCATCTGCACGCCCATCATGCCGATGAGACCGGATGCCCGTGCCAGCACCAGCTCTTCGTTGACGATGGTCTGGGTCATGATGTCGGCGTCTTGACCGCCGGATTCCTTCGGCCAGCCCATCGCGACGTAGCCGGCGTTGTAGAGCTTGCGCTGCCACGCCTTTGCTTTGACGGTGCGGGCTGCGGCGCCGTATTCGAGCGACCCGTCGGTCCGCTCGCGTGGCGGAAGATTAGCCTTCAACCACCGGCGCACGGTGTGGCGCGTGGCTTCCTGCTCGGGCGCATACGAAAGGTCCATCGGAGCCTTCCTCGCTAGTTTCCAAACTCGCGCTTCACGATTTTGAAGGCGTCGTCGGTCGCCTCGAGCGTCCGGCGAATATCGGCCTCGCTGTGCGCCGTGGACAGGAACCAGTTGTGAACCGGATGGAAATACACCCCGCGCTGGATGCACTCGGTGCAGAAGCGGCGGTTGCGCTCGAAACCACCTTCGTCGGCAACGAAACTCATGAACGGAATCGCCGCCGGACCCGAGTAGGTGATATCGGTGCCGTACGAGCGCGATTGCTCTTCGAGGCCACGACGCAACAGCGAACCCGTCCGCTGCATCTGCTCGATACCGCCACTGGCTTTCAGCTCCTTCAGACAAGCGAGCGCAGCGGCCATTGGGACGCCCGATGTGAAGTACGAACCGGTGAAGAACACCGATTCGGCCGCCGGCCGAAGCGCCTCCCGCCCGACGCACGCCGAGAGCGCGTAGCCATTGGCGATCGCCTTGCAGTAGCACGCGAGGTCGGGCTGCACGCCGAACACCTCGCCCGAGCCGCCGAGGTGAAGGCGGAAACCGGCACGGACATCGTCGAGGATGAACACGATCTTCTTCTCGTCGCACAGCGCGCGGATGCCCTGGAGGAAGCCTTCCACCGGCAGTTCCTGATCGTGGAACGCCTCATGGCGGAACGGCGAGACGATGATCCCGGCAACTTGTCCGGCGTGCTCGTCAACGGCCCGGTGCAGATCGGCGAGATCGTTGTACTTGAAGGTGACTATGTTTTCGGTGTCCGCCGGAGTGGTGCCACCGGGCAGCGGCGTACACCAGGAGTGCGTGCCGTGGTAGGCGCCGTCGGCCTTCACGATTTTCGGTCGCTGCGTGTACTCGCGCGCCAGCTCGATCGCCCACGTGCACACGTCGGAGCCGTTCTTGCCAAACGCCGCCCAATCGGCGAACGGCGTCAGGCCCACCAGGTACTCCGCCAACTCGACCCACAGCTCGGTCGGGCCGTTGAAGCAATTGCCCTTGCGGCGTTGCGCCGCCGCCGCTTCTTCAACCTTCGGGTGATTGTGTCCGAGCACGATCGGGCCGTACGAGCACATGTAGTCGATGTACTCGTTGCCATCGACGTCCCACACGTGCGAACCGTCGCCCCGCTCGAAGAAGTACGGATACGCCCCGGGTACCAACATCACCGGGCTCTGGTGTCCATAGATGCCGCCCGGGACCACTCGGGCGGCGCGTTCAAACAGTTGCTGTGTGCGAGCGAAACCGCGATGACTCATGGTAACCTCCTCGGTGAGCGAATGGTATTCACGCCGGCGCGCTGGCGTCAAGGTCGCGAGCGTAGGTCACCGGTGCTGCAAGTCGGCGTACGACTCGCTAGCGATCTGCGCGCCGGTGATGCCGAAGGCCGCACACAGGCGATCCAGTTTCGCGTGTGCGGCAGTGTCGTCGCACTGAGCATCGACGATCGCCTCGAACTCGACAAATGTTCCGAGCCCTTTGACGGCCTCGAGATGAATGCGTACGCCGTCATGCAGATACACGATGCGCTGCTTGTCCACCTCGATGGCGATGCCGAGAGCGTCAGCCAGCATAGCCCGCAACGATTCGCCATGGTCGCTGGTAACGAGCGAGTAGTCGCTGCCCCGCGCCTGCGGGGCGTCTGCGCGCTGGTAGCCGATCAGTTCCGCCGGCAGTTCGCGCCCCGCTACCCAGCGCCGCCGCAACTTCAAACGCCCGCGCGAGGCCTGAAAGTACGTGTCGTGCTGTCGCTCCACCGAGTGCAGCACAGCATGAAGCTCCAATGCCGTGCGGGCCGCCGCGTCCAAGTCGGCGCAACGCGCCTGCAGTTCGATGTTGCGACTCATAGCGACGATCTATAAGAACGCCCGGTGAGGCGCGAGTGGAAAACCCCGGCGATGCCCTTGGCGTCGCTGATGCTGCTTTGGAGCGTGTTGGGCGTCGAAGCGGCGGGCGCTGCCGACCAGCCGATCCAGCCAGCCCGGCGCGCCGTTGACGACGCGACCGTTGCGATCTTCGCGTTCCGCGACCAGCGCGGTCGGCCGATGGCGTGGCCGGTGACGCCGTATCGCGAGGGCGACACGATAGCGGTGACGTCAACGCTTGCATACATTCAGAAGGCTGTGCACGTACGACGAGACGGGCGTGTCGCGCTGTTGGCCAGTGGTGTGCTGGTCGCGGGCAACGCGACGGTGCACACCGACGTCTCCGGCGATGAGTTTGTCGCACGTTTCCTCGACCAAGAGCTGCGCAAGTATCCACCGGCGCGCGATCTCGTGCGCATCCCGCTGCACCGTTGGCTGTTCTCTTGGTACTTCGGGCGCGTGTTGATGGAGTTCACGCCGCGCAATTGGCGCGACGTGCCAGGCAGCAACCAAGCCACGCTGATTACGCTCGACGCCGATGGCTTCCCGAATATCACACCGATCACTCCACCCGATCTGCACGCGGAGGAGATCGAGGTACGGGCGTTAGCAACCGCGGCGCCGGTAGTGGCGCCGGACGGACCGAGCACGGTGCTCCTGCACGATGAGCCGACACCGACCGACCTGCGCCAACTCGTCCTTCATGGCGACTGGCACCGCGGTGTCTTTACCGTTCGTTCTCGTGCGGGTTCGTTGACGGCGCCGCCTGAGATTGGCTGGCTTGGCGCGCTCCGCCAACAGATCGACTATCACCAGCGCGCCAGGCGCGCCCGCGCCCTCATACGCGGCTGGGAGACGAAGAGCGATGGGGATGCACATGCCCGCTAGCAATGCCTGCCAAGCCTCCGAGTACGACACAATCCCGTCGCGGGTGTGACCTACTCGTTGATCAGAAGCGCCCCCAACGACGGCGGCGCGGTGGTAGTTCACCGGCGCTGAGCGGCGGGCGGCCACCCCCGTTGACTCAGGAACGCCAGCTCCCTAGGGATAAGCCGAATCGTTGACTGTGAGGTATCGGATGGCCGCCAAAAAAAGTGAGCAGGATTCCCCGCTGCGACTTGTCCAAACGATCGGCGCGCCGCGCGACAAAGGCTCCCACGGGTGAACGGACCCCGCGGTATCGACGCAGGGGTTGGTTTCATGACGCAGCCGGTGCTGTGGCAGTTCCGCTACTCACATTTCAACGAGAAGGTGCGCTGGGCGCTCGACTTCAAGCGCATTCAACACAAGCGTCGCTCGGTGCTGCCGGGTCCACACGCGCCGCGCATGCTGTGGCTGACTGGACAGAAGGCGGTGCCGGTGCTGGTGCTCGACGGCAAGCCAATGGCCGACTCTACGCGCATCATCGAAGCTGTTGAACAGCGGTGGCCCGACCCACCGCTGTATCCACGTGAAGAACCGGCGCGCCGCCGCGCCGTTGAGATCGAAGCCTTCTTCGACGAAGAGTTGGGACCGCACTTGCGGCGAGCCTGGTTTTTTGAGCTGCTGCACGATCCCGCGTATTGCGCGGCACAGCTGAGCGCGGGTGCGGCGCCGATCGCACAACGCGTGTTCCGCCTCGCCTTCCCAATGATCAGCGCGGTCATGAAGATGAACATGAAGATCGACGCCGCCGGCGCGGAGATCGGTCGCGCCAAGATCCTCGCTGCGCTCGACCGTGTCGAAGCGGAGCTGCAACCCTCGGGCTATCTCGTGGGCGACCATTTCACCGTCGCCGATCTCACCGCCGCGGCGTTGTTCTCGCCGGTCGTTATGCCGCCGGAATTTCCCTATCCGTTGCTAACACCATTGCCCGCGCCCGCCGCGCGATTGCGCGACTCACTCGCGCAACGACGCGGTTTCCTCTGGGCCGCGGACATCTATCGCCGACATCGTGACGCGACGATGGAATGCACCGAGGCGTAGCCGTCTCGCATATGCTATGCGTTGTGCGCTGTTCAGCGATGTAGACTCTCAAGCCAAACGGTGACTCAGCAGCTGGGTTAGATCGGGTTGATTTCAGCCAAATAGGCTGGCTTCGGCCAAGGCAACCGACGGCGAAGTGGCGCACATCACATGAGACGTCAGGTGCCATTGGCTGGCACGTGAGCGGCTCACTGTCATCGCGCCTGAGAGCCGCGGAGGACTGGAGTGAGAGTGATGCTTGCAACACAAACGGTGTCGCGCACGCAATTGACCGATCCGGTCGTGGAATCCGCTGGCCCCTTGTGCGCAGCGCCCGACCCACGTCGGATCGAACTTGAGCCGGCGTTGGCGAGCCAACCGCGCAAGCCGGCGTTGCGGGTGACCCTTGAAGCCGAGACGACGCACGCGGTACCACACCCGGCTGATGCTCCCGAACGGCTACGCCAACTAGAGGCGGCACTGCAGCAAACCCACCGAGAACTCGAAGCGCAGCGTATCACGTGTGTGGAGCTCACCACCCTCCTGCACGCAACCGAAGAGCGGCTCGCAGCGCTTGACCCGTCGCACCAGCCGTTGGGGATAGGGCGCGGCGGCGCGGAGCCGGCAGGGGCCGCACGGCTGAAGAGTTATTTGATCGAACTCAATCGCCGGATGGAACTCCTGCGTGCGCGCGATGCGGAAGTGAAAGTCCTGCGCGCGGAGCTGGCGGCGTCGCAGCGAGCTTGCAGCACGATAAGCGTACATTGGTCGGATGAACGGCGCGAGCGCACACTACTCGAAACGCGTGTGCACCAGCTCGAAACGGCACTGGCAGCGCACCCGCACAAAGCCGCGGTTCTCGCCACCGCCACCGCGCACGCGCCAGTGGCGCGACCGCAGGCCGAGCGCCGTCCGGAGGCGCTCTCCTTGTTGCATTTGGACGGGCGTCCCGCGTTTCGGACCGCCGCGCAAGAGGCCGCCGAAAAATATGGCCATGCGCGTTACAGCACGAGCAATCGCGATGACGTGGCGGGCAACGGATTCGTCGTGGTCAACCTACTCGACCCCGATCCGCTCGCGGCCATTATCCGCGCCGCCGCGCGCTGCGGCGAGGATCCGCGTGCCTTCGCCTACTGTGGCGACGGCACCGCCGGCTTTGCGCTCGGTATGGTTGACTTCTTCCCGCACCCGTTCGAACCGCACACCTGCGCTACGCGATTGCTCGCGCGCACCGACGGCATCGAACGGATGCTTGCTGTTAGCGAAGATATCGGAACCATGGGCGTTGTCCGCGAAGCCCTCGGCCGCGTACAGTGCTCGACCTCGGTGGTGTTCGACAGCCGTCAGGCGATCGAGCTGTTGCCGATGGTGAAGCCGGACTTGATGCTGATCGACCTCGCATTGCCGCGCGGCGAAGGGTTGCGGTTGGTCAGCCGGCTGAAGTCCAACCCGAAGACCGCCGCGATTGCCCTCGGGTTGTTCTGCAGCAAGCCGGTTGACCCGGCCGACTTCCAACAACAGGTGCAGCGGGTAATCCGCGGGCTGGCGTTTTCGCCGGCCGATCTCACCCGCGCGCTAGCAAACGTACTAGCCGATTCAACTTCGGCTCGGACACCCCAGCGCAGCGAGCGCTCGAATCGCATCGTGCGCGATCACCAAGCACCCTACGTCCGCTAGTCACCGATCGACCGGGAGCTGCGCGTCGGCCCAGTCGAGCATGCCACCCTTGAGGTTGGCGACATGTTCGAACCCGAGACCGGTCAGCAGCGCGGCCGCCGTGGCGCTGCGCACCCCGGCGCGACAGATCACGATGATGTCGCGGTCCTTGAACGCGTCCAGCTCCGCAGCGCGTGACGAGAGTTGCTTCAACGGCACCAACATGCTGCCCGGAATGTGACCGAGTTCACCGTTGAATTCGTCGGGCTCGCGCACGTCAAGCAGCAGCAGCGGCACGGCGCTGGTGAGCCGCAATTGGACGTCTTGAGCCGTCGCCTGTCGGACCTGGGCGAGCTGCGCTAGGCCGGGGAACTGAATCGATTCATCCTCGATTGCCGACTGATTGGCCTGGAGCGCCTCCTGGATTTTGTCCGGCAGCGGCAAGCCCAGGTTATTCATCAACTCCACGTATGCAGCGCGCGTGCGCCCCGCCACGCGTGGATTGGCGCGCTTCTCCTCGCCGATGGTCGACTGCGTATGACCGCGGTAGTCGTGCGCGGGAAAGACCAGCGTCGCATCCGGCAACGTGAAGAGCTTCTGCGTGATGGCGTCGTACTGGGCGCCAGGATCGCCGCCAGCAAAGTCGGCGCGACCTGTGCCGTGGATCAGCAGCGTATCGCCGGTGAACACGCGGTCGGTGGCGTAGAGACTGATCCCATCCGGCGTATGCCCGGGCGTATACAGCACGCGCACATCGAGCTTGCCCACGCGGAGGTGTTGCTCGTCATCGACGTGCACGTCGATATGCGGGGCCGGTGCGCGCCGATGCATGACGACCTGCGCGCCGGTCAGATCGCGGAGATCCCAAACCCCGGAGCGATGATCCGCGTGCGTGTGGGTGTCAATCACCAGTTCGAGCCGGCAACCATAGTACGCCAGCAACGCGAGATAGCGGTCGACCTTCTCTTTGAGCGGATCGATCAACGCCCCGATGCGAGTCTCCTCGCAGGCGATGAGGTACGTCTTGCACTTGCCGCGATTGAGTTCGTGAAACAGCATAGAAGCCCTTCCAGGTGTCGTCAGTCATCTATCGTTGGATGCGGTTAATATGCCATACATGCTGCCGGATGAGGAAGCTCACACTACTCGCGCTGGCTGCAACGCTGTTGAGTTGCGCCGGCCCGAAGCACGGACATCACGACGCGACGGCGCACCATTCGTTCGAAGACGTGGTGCACTGGTCGGCGGTATTCGACGATCCATCGCGCGACGCGTGGCAGCAGCCGGCCGCGATCGTGCAGGCGCTGCAGCTACAACCCGGCATGTGCGTCGCCGATCTCGGCGCAGGCACGGGCTATTTCAGTCGCTATCTCTCCGCAGCGGTCGGCGAGAGCGGGACCGTTTTTGCGGTCGACACCGAGCCGAATCTCGTCGTGCATCTGCGCGAGCGTGCGGAGAAGGAGCAGACGGCCAACGTTGTGCCGATCCTGGCGTCGGTTGACAACCCTCGCATGGTGAGCGGCGCCGTCGATGTCGTGCTGATCGTCGACACGTTCCATCACATTGACGATCGCTTGAGTTACTTCCGTCGACTAAAACGTTTTCTGAAACCCGCCGGGCGCGTGGCAATCGTCGACTTCAAGAAAGAGCCGCTCCCAGTCGGCCCCCCGCCTGAACACAAACTGGCGCGGGAGCATGTGATCGAAGAGATGCACACAGCGGGCTACGAACTGGTTGCCGAACCTGATGTGGTGCCGTACCAGTACATTCTGATCTTCCGGCCCGACTAAGACCAGTTTTCTGAAACCATCTTCACGCGCTGGATATCCCGGCGCTCGCAGCTCTCTCAACGACGAGGACCTTGGTATGCCGTTCACCAATCTGAAGCTTCATCCGACTCTCCTCAAGGGTCTCAAGGACCTCGGCTTCGGCCGCCCGACGCCGATCCAGGCCGACGCCATTCCGCCAGCGCTCGCGGGCAGCGACGTGCTGGCCTGTGCGATGACCGGGAGCGGAAAGACCGCGGCGTTCCTTCTGCCCATCCTTCACAGGTTGATCGACCGGCCCCGTGGTACCACACGCGCACTCGTGCTCACGCCGACGCGCGAGCTCGCGGCGCAAATCCTCGAAGATCTGAACGACCTCGCGGTGCACACCCCGATCACCGGCGCGGCGGTCTTTGGCGGCATGGGGATGGGACCGCAGGAGCACGCCTTCCGTAGCGGCGTGGACGTCATCATCGCCACACCCGGCCGTTTGCTCGACCACTTTCGGGCTCCTTATGCGAAACTCGCCGGGCTCGAACACCTGGTGCTCGATGAGGCCGACCGAATGCTCGATATGGGATTCCTTCCCGATATCCGCCGCATCCTGCGCCACATTCCCGTGCGCCGGCAGACGCTCTTCTTCAGCGCCACTATGCCGGCGCCGATCGCGGCGCTCAGCCGCGAGATGCTGCGCACACCAGTGACCATCAACCTCCAACGCCACGCGGCGCCGGCGGTAGGGATCACGCAGGCGGTCTACCCGGTCCCGCAGGAGCTCAAGGCGGCACTGTTCGTCGCCCTCCTCGAGCGCGGAGAGATCCGAGAGGCGCTCGTCTTCACGCGCACGAAGCACCGCGCCAACCGGGTGCAGGCGTACCTGGTTGAGCGCGGAGTGAAGGCCGAGCGGATTCACGGCAACCGCTCCCAGGCGCAACGAACCGAGGCGCTCGCCGGATTCAAGAGTGGGAAGTATCGCGTCCTGGTGGCGACCGACATCGCGGCGCGCGGAATCGATATTGAGGCATTGGGTCATGTCGTGAACTTCGATGTGCCGACGGTGCCTGAGGACTACATCCACCGCGTCGGTCGCACCGCGCGTGCGGAGTTGGCCGGCGACGCGTTCACTTTCGTCGCGCCCGACGAACAGGAAGACCTCCGGCGGATCGAGCGCGCGGTGGGCAAATCGTTGCCGCGGGTGACTGTTCCAGACTTCGACTACAGTGCACGGCCGACGGCGCGCCTCGAGGTGCCGCTCGCACAGCGCATCGCCGCGATTCGCGCCAAGAAAGCCGAAGACCGCGCCCGCGCCAAAGCCAATGCGGAGAGACGTGCAGGTCATGCGGCGCCGACGGGCCGTCGCGGCCCGGACTCCCGCACACATTACCCTGGTGGAAGAGGGAAACCGCGGTGATCATCCAAGTTCCTCCAGCACCGTCTTTGCGTCCTTCAGATCGCGCGTGTCGAAGCCTTCGGTGAACCAGGCGTAGAGCGGGGCGAGCAGGGCGCGGGCCTCGCCGCGTCTGTCCTGGTCGCGCCACAGGCGCGCGAGGCTGGTCGCGGCGCGTAACTCGAAGGACTTGGCCTCCTGCGCGTGCGCGATGTCGAGCGCCCGGTGGAAGCACTCTTCCGCTGTCTTCTGACTCTCAACTCTCGACTGTTGATTGTTGACTGACTGCAAGACGATCTCGCCCCGCAGCCGATGCAACTCGGCGTCGAAGAACGGTTGGGTTGTCTGGGCTGCCACGGTGAGCGCCATCTCGGTCGTGCTCAGCGCGTCTTGGGGGCGTCCGACGGCTGCCTGTGCCTGCGCGAATATTGTGAGAAAGGCCGGCATGCCGGCCTGCAGACCGGTGCTCCCCGCCAAGGCCAGGCCGTCAGTGAGCGCCGCGAGTGCCTCGGCATCCCCGGCCTGAATCGCGGCGCCCGCCAGAATGGCCCGTCCCAGGCCCAGCCAGAGCGGGAAGCCCTGCGCTTCGCTCAGAGCGATCGCTTCGTCGGCGAGTGCGCGCTGTGATGCGAGGTCGCGACGGGTCCATGCGGCGCTCGCCTCGATGATCAGTGCGAATGCCAGCGAGTGCGGGTGACCGATGGTACGAGCCAGCCCGATCGCCTTCTTTCCTTCCTCAGCCGACTGGTCCGGATGGCCGAGGAACCAAAGAGCCCATGCGCCATAGGAGCGCGCCGAGACGCCTCCGTCCGTCCCGTACTTGATCCCGAGATCGGCGTCTCGAACGGGATCGTACAGCGCGATGCTCTGCTCGCACAGCTTCCGCGCCGCGCCGACGTGACCCTGGTACAGTTTCGAGATGCCGAGGTTTACGCACCCGAGGAGCATGTGCTCGTCGTGGCGCCGGGCGCGAGCGATGGCGAGCGCGCGTGTGTTCCTCTCGTCCGCGCGGACCAGGTCGCCGCGGGCCAGCGGGGCGAGCGATCCTTGCAGGAGCGCCATCGTGAGCGCCTCTTGGTCGTGCGACTTCGCAGCGAGCGCGCCCGCTCGATCCCAGGCTTTGCCGTATTCCTCGTGTGCATAGCCGCGCGCGGCCTGCAGCGACGCGGCGAGCGTGATCTGCAGCGTGCTCTCACGTGCGTCGCGTTCAGCTGTCTCCGGCAGCCCTTCCAAGAGGCGGATCGCGGTGCGCAGTTGGCCGATCGCTTCCTCGTGAGCCGAGCGCCGCTTGGCCGCCTCGCCGGCGCGCTGGTAGTAGGCGATCGCGTCGTCGATCCGCCCCGCCGCCTCGGCGTGCCGCGCCACGATGCCCGGGTCGCTCTCGCCGCGCTCGGGGAGCGCGACGAGCACCTCAACCACCCGCGCGTGGAGCTGCTGGCGCGCGCGCTTGAGCAGCGACTGATACGCGGCATCCTGAATCAGCGCGTGCTTGAACGTGTAGGTGGCCTCGGGTGGCTCGCCGCGCTGAAACAGCAGATCCGCTTCCACGAGCTGCGCCAGCCCCTGACGCAAGCTCGGCTCATCGATGCCGGCGATCGCCGCCAACAAGGCGTACGCAAACTCCCGGCCCAGCACCGCAGCGCGCTGCGCCACGTCCTTCGCCGCGCTCAGCCGATCGAGCCGCGCCATCAACGAGTCTTGCAGCGTGGTCGGGATCGCGTCGTCCAACGACCCGCTCAGCTCGTAGCGTCCCTCCCGTTCCCGCAGCAGGCCGGATTCGAGCACCATGCGCCCCACCTCCTCGACATACAGCG
>JBGOUW010000331.1:0-5737 GCA_041477755.1 Binatia bacterium | reverse complement strand
CTACCTGCTGGGCCTGCCGCTCCATGCCGGCCGCAAGCCCGTCGAGCTCGATGATGAGCACCGCGCCCGCGTCGGTTGGAAAGCCGAAGTGGTACGCGGCTTCGATGGCTTCGACGATCAGCCGGTCCATCATTTCAAGGGCGGCCGGCACGATGCCCGCGGCGATGATGCCGGAGACCGTTTGGGTTGCGTCGTCGACCGATTCGAACACCGCCAGCAGCGTCTTCCACGACTCCGGCTGGCGCGACAGGCGTAACGTGGCCTGGGTGACGATGCCGAACGTGCCCTCACTGCCGACGGTGAGGCCGACGAGGTCGTAGCCGGGCACGTCTTCGACCGCGCCGCCGAGCTGCATGATTTCGCCGCTCGGCAGCACTAGTTCGAGTGCTAGCACGTGATTGGTGGTGACACCATACTTGAGCGTGTGCGGGCCGCCGGAGTTCTCGGCGATATTGCCGCCGATGGTACACGCCTGTTGGCTCGACGGATCGGGAGCGTAGTACAAGCCGCGGCTCTTGACCGCGTTGGTGACCGCGAGATTGGCGACGCCGGCTTCGACGGTGGCGCGACGGTTGGCGAAGTCGATGGCGACGATCCGCTTCATCCGGCTGGTGCAGACCATCACCGGAGCGGCGAGCGGCAGGCAGCCGCCGCTCAGACCGGTGCCGGCACCGCGCGGAACAAACGCGATGCCCTCGCTGTTCAGCAACGTGAGAATGGCGGCGACTTCGGCGGTCGACTTCGGCAACACCACCACCTGCGGCGTGCTCTTCTCCAGCGTGTAGCCGTCGCACTCGTAGACCCGGAGCTCGCTGTCACGCGCGACCATCCCGTCGGCGCCGACGATGTCGCGCAACTGTTCGATCACTCCGGCTGACAGCATGCTTTGACACGCTTACCCACCCCCCGATAAAAGCTCAAGCGCAGCCGGGAGGATCATGAAGACTTACGCGTCACCGCCATTGCGGACCTTACTCGGTCCCGGACCCAGCATGGTGCATCCGCGCGTGCTGCGCGCGCTCAGCATGCCGCTGGTCGGCCACCTCGACCCGGCGTTCCTCGACATCATGGAGGAGAGCAAGCAACTGCTGCGTGCCGTGTTTCAAACCCAGAACGAGCTGACGATTCCAATCTCCGGTACCGGCAGCGCCGGGATGGAAGCGTGTCTGGTGAATCTGATCGAGCCGGGCGACGAAGTGATCATCGGCGTCAACGGCGTCTTCGGCACCCGTATGACCGACATCGTTGGGCGTTGTGGTGGCACCGTGGTGAAGGTCGAAGCGCCGTGGGGACGTATCATCGATCCGGCGGACGTCGCGGCCGCGCTCAAGCGCAGCAAGGCGCCCAAGCTGGTGGTGGTGGTCCACGCCGAGACCTCAACTGGCGCGTGGCAGCCGCTCGACGACATTAGCACGCTGACCCACGCGGCCGGCGCGTTGTTGGCCGTCGACGCGGTCACCTCGCTCGGCGGCTGCCCGGTGCGTCTCGACCAGTGGGGCGTCGATGCCTGCTACAGCGGCACGCAGAAGTGCCTGAGCTGTCCGCCCGGCCTGTCGCCGATTTCGTTCAGCCCGCGCGCGCTCGACGCGCTCACACGCCGCAAGACCAAGGTGCAGAGCTGGTACCTCGATCTGACCATGATCGCGCAGTATTGGGGCGAGGAGCGCGTCTATCATCACACCGCACCGATCTCGATGAACTACGCACTCCTCGAAGCGCTGCGACTCGTCGACGAGGAAGGCCTCGAAGCGCGCTGGCGCCGGCACCAACGCAATCACCACGCGCTCAAGGCGGGCCTGGCGGCGATCGGTATCGAGTTGGCGTCGCAAGAGGGGCATCAACTGTGGATGCTCAACAGCGTGCGCATTCCCGATGGAGTTGACGACGCGGCGGTGCGGCGCGCGCTGCTCGATGAGTTCAGCATCGAGATTGGCGGTGGGCTGGGCGCGTTGAAGGGCAAGACCTGGCGCATCGGTCTGATGGGCGAATCGAGCACCGCCGCCAACGTCCTCACGGTGCTCAGCGCGCTCGAGCAATTGCTGCCGCGTCACGGCTACCATGTAGCGGCCGGCGCGGCAGTGGCGGCCGCGAGTGGCGTGTACGCGAAGCCGTGACGTACCTACGCTCGCCGCGACTCTCCGTCGGAATTTGGCTCGGACTGCTGTCGCTGCTGCCGCAGTGCACGCTGGTCGAGCACGTGGCACCGCAAAAGTCGGCGGCGCTGCGAGCGTTGTCACGCGACGAGTGCCGCGCGGTGCTGGTGGATCAGGCTGATCTCTCGACCTTGCCACGAGCGGCCGAACAGAGCCTGGAGTACTACCGGCGGTTGCCGGAAGATCGAGCGCTGCCGCTGCTCGATCGCACCGTCAGTGTGCGCGAGCTACGCAGCGTCATCGAGTCGCTGTTCGCGCAACCGCTGAAGCCGGGCGAGGTCGCGGCCTTGTGCGATCGCTTTGTGTTGACGAAGGCGATGCCGTCGCAGCCGTTGCTGGCCACCGGTTACTACGAACCCGAGTTGGAAGCGCGACGGCGGCGCAGCGGGCAATTTCGCTACCCGCTGTACGCACTGCCCGACGATCTGGTGGAGGTCGAGTTGGCCACGTTCTGCCCGACGTGTGGGGACAAGCGCGCAGTCGGCCGCGTGCGCGACGGACAGTTGATACCGTACTACAGCCGGGCCGAGATCGACGCCGGTGCCATCGACGGCCACGCGGCGGTGATCGCGTGGCTCGACGATCCGGTCGAAGTCTTCTTCCTGCATTTGCAAGGATCGGCGCTGCTGCACTTCGACGACGGAGTCCATGTCCACGTCAGCGTCAACGGCTCCAATGGCCGGCCGTACACCAGCATCAGCCGCGCGTTGGTCGATGCCGGCAAGCTGTCGGCCGAGCACGTGTCGCTGGCGTCGCTCAAGGACTATCTGCGCGCGAACGCAGACGAGCGCGACGCGCTTCTGCAGCGCAACGAGCGCTACATCTTCTTCCGCACCGTGCCGGCGGGACCGGTCGGCAGCCTGGCGGTGCCGTTGACCGCGGGGCGTTCGCTCGCCGCCGATGCGCGCGTCTATCCGACGGGTGCGCTGGTCCTGTTGAAGACCGCGAGCGAAGGTGGTGCGGCCGCGCTATCGCGCCTCGCCTTCGTGCAAGACACAGGAGCCGCCATCACCGGCGATCACCGCGTCGACGTGTTTTGGGGCACGGGCGATACCGCCGCCGCAATCGCCGGCGGAATGCGCGCACCCGGCGAGTTATATTTTCTCCTGCCGCGGTAACACCGGGCGGATGCTCGGGCATTGCCAGTCCTGTAAGGGCGAAGCAATCTCGTTGCGCCGAGCATCCGACCTGTCGGCGGCGAGATTGCTTCGTCGTTCCGTTCCTCGCAGTGACGACTTCCGATGCGCTCGAGGCTCGGTTCAAACTGAGACATTTCCCGCTATTCGCAGCCGTCGTTTCGGACGCAGGCTAAAGCCTGCGGCCTGCGGCTACGAAGGATCACGAGCTACCGAAGACTTCGCGGTGGAGCCCGAGCAACCGCTTGAGTTCGGTAATCGGCGCGGAGTGGTCGTCGACGCGGAGATCAATTGCGCGATCGCTATAGCCGCCAATGCCGCCGTGGGCACGCACAACTAACAGCGCGGCCGATTGCTGCCCGCGGCTGTCGCCACCCGCCGCTTGTCCGGCCTCGAGCACTGCGATCAGCCGCTCGGGGAAGGGCAAATCGCTGCGGTGTTCTATGGTGTGCGCCATCGCGCCAACCACGCCTTCGCCGGCGAGGATGTTGCCTTGGCAGCAAAATCCGTTGCCAACGATGTGGCCTGCCCAGGGCAAGCACTCGTTGCCTGTAAACGCAGCGGCGTGTCCCCTCCGATCCACCACTCCGACTTGTCGCAGCTCGCGGCCTCCATCGCTGCCGATCAATCCGCTGACGACTTCGTCGGCGGGGATCTCCTGCTCGAGCATGGCCAAGCCGAGCGGCCCGTAACGCGGATTGGCCAGCGCCTGAGTCGCCACCGCGCCGACGCCCGCGCGCGCCCATGGCACGACATTGCCGGCGGCGAGGAAGCGTGACTGGACCGCCACGCCCCACGACTTGGTCGCGGCGTCATAGGCGGCGATCGAAAAGGTGGCGACGATTGAGCGCCGATTCGGCATCGCGGTGGTTATCGCAAGATGCTTGCAGCCAACGCAAGCTGCCGCGCGACGTACGGACCTGTTAGAGCCGGCCAATGAATGGAGCGCTTGCCCTCGACGCTCAGGCTCGCTACGAGTCGGCGACGCGTGCTTGCACCGGACGGAGAACCCGATGAGCCGAAACGCCGATCGCTTGCGACAGTTGTTTGTGGATCTCGATCGCCTCGACTTCGCGGCCGTTGCCGCTCACTGCAGCGCGGACTGCGTGTATGACGATGTGCCTTACGATGCCGCCACCGTGACCGGTCCCGACGCCATTCGCGCCAAGCTCGAACTCGGTCTCGGTACACTCGAACGGATTCCCACCACCATCCACGAGCTGCTCGAAAGCGGCGACACCATGATGGTCGAGCGCACCGAGGTCTGGCACCATCCGACGGGCGAGCGCGCGACGTTGAAGGTCGCCGCCGTGTTCAAGTTCCGCGACGGCAAGATCACGCTGTGGCGCGACTATTGGGACGCTAAGACGCTATTCGACCAACAGCCCACAAGTTGGTTGCCGGACATACCGCGTCCGTAGACAACACCATTCACGTGCAAGCGAAGAGGAGAGAGCGATGAGCATGTTACAGGAGTTCCGCGAATTCGCGGTGAAGGGCAATATGGTCGACATGGCCGTGGGCGTCGTGATCGGCGGCGCGTTCGGCAAGATCGTCTCATCGTTGGTAGCGGACGTGTTCATGCCGCCGTTGGGGCTCGTCATCGGCGGCGTGGATTTCACCAACCTGAGCGTCGCACTCAAGCCGGCGGCCGACAAGATCCCTGCCGTCACGTTGAACTACGGCAAGTTTCTGCAGACCAGCTTCGACTTCCTGATCATCGCGTGGGCGATGTTCATGGTGGTGAAGGGGATCAACTCACTGAAGCGGCAACCACTGCCCGCTCCGGAGGCGCCGCCCACGCCATCGAACACCGAAGTGTTGCTGGCGGAAATCCGCGATCTGCTCCGCCGTCAATAGTGACGGAGCGCCGGCTGCGGCCGTAGGGTAACGCGGGTTTTCGATCGTGCTGAAATCGGTCGGGTCATTTCTGAACGAGGTCTACAGTGAGTGGCGACGCGACAACGCGCTGACCCACGGGGCGGCGCTGGCGTACTACACGCTCTTCTCGATGGCGCCGCTGCTGGTGCTCATCATCGCGATCGCTGGCCTGGTGCTCGGCCGTGCGGTGGCGGAGGGCGAGCTGGTCGCGAAGATCAAAGACATCATCGGCCCCGACAGCGCGCGAACCATCGAAGGGATGATCAAGGAGGTCAGCTCGCCGGCGACGGGAATCATCGCCACCGCGGTGAGTTTGGCGACGATGCTGTTCGGCGCTTCGGGCGTGTTCGGTCAGTTGCAGAGTTCGCTCAACCAGATCTGGGACACGATCGTCGCCGATGGCGCGCCGCCGCGTGGTGTCGTGCGTCGGCGCCTGGCCTCCTTTGGCCTCATCCTCGGCATCGGGCTGCTGCTGTTCTTGTCGCTGATGTTGAGTGCCGCCTTGGCGTCGTTGCACGACCTGCTCGCCCACCATCTGCCGCAGTTGAGTGGCACGCTGCCGCTGCT